>CBFGNE010000768.1:0-2328 GCA_965649995.1 uncultured Mucilaginibacter sp. | reverse complement strand
CAACCGCTTTCATCATATCCCCCCTCCACCCGCCGGTAGTACTTATTTCGCCCCCCACCGCTAACACAGGTATTGTCAACTTGCCATTTTGTTCGAGGCTTTTGCTGTTGTCGAGAATGTCCTGGTCAAATGCACGGTAAACTTCCATGCCGGCGCGTATGGCACCGGGCGCAGAATATGCGGCGATAAATACTTCCATATCCTCTGGTGTAATGGCAGCGGTATTAAAGATACGGTGGTTAAAAAACGGTTGCAGGTATTGCCGTTCGCGGCCTGATATTAACGCTTCGGGCACATCCCTAACCGTATGGAACGCAAAATGCCAAACCCTCGGATCGGTACGGATCATATCGAAGGCCTTTGTACCCGGTAAAGGCGCGTCTATAACCACCAGGTGCGAAACATGGTTTCGATATTGCTGGGCATAGGCGTAAGCTACCATTAGCCCTATATCATGCCCGACCATAATAATGGGTGTGGTAATCTTTAAATGCTCGTTCAGTAATTTATGAATGTCTTGAGCCATTGTTTGTTTGTCGTAACCGGATGCTGGTTTCCAGGAGTGCCCGGCGCCACGGTAATCAGGCACTATCACTCTATAGCCCGCGTCGATAAGCTGGGGTATGATTGACCGCCACTCCCACCAGGTTTGCGGGAAGCCATGCAAAAGAACTATAATGCGGTCGCCGCTGCCTGCCATAACATAGTGGATTCGTGTGGAAGCGTCGATTACGGCCATTCCATGGGTAAGGGCGGGTACGCCCGGGATTGTTAACTCAGTCATTTTTGTGTTATTATCATTTGTAAACCGCAAAGATGGACCGGTAAATATTTAGATTAGCCTTTGTTTCCACAGAATAAACGGCAAAAACTTTCGAATCGAAATAAATAATATTTACTATGCAGCCCGATGAATTACATTTTGCGATACTGAACCAGCTACAGATAGATGCGCGGCTGAGCCATGCCGAGATTGGCAGGCGGGTGGGATTAACCGGCCCCGCCGTTGCCGAAAGGATCAAACGCATGCAGGACGAGGGCATTATTAAGGGTTTTGCAACAGAAATAGACTTTGCACGGCTTGGCTACGGGCAAAAGGCCTGGATAGGCATTAAGCTTCCTCAAAGCTATATAAACGCGTTTATTAAAGAGGCCAGCCAGTTGGAGGGCGTAACCGACATTATCCACACTACAGGCGACTATTGTTTTTTCGTCGCTGTTACCGTTCGGTCGGTGCCTGATTTGGGCGGCCTACTCGAAAAGTTTTCGAAATTTGGCGAAACCACTACCTTTTCAACCCTATCGGTTCCCGTGGCGCATAAGATCATCACTTTACCTGCCAGGCCTTTAAAATAGTAGTTAGAGTATCCGGCTAACTGCGGCAGCAATTTGAATGGCATTTATAAAATTTAAGGCTTATTTACACACTAATTCATGAAAAACGCATATCGAGTTTACCAGGTTAATTCATTTACACAGGTTCCGTTTGCAGGCAACCCTGCGGGTGTTGTGCCAAACGCCGATGGGCTTAAAGAAAAAGAGATGCAGTTGATTGCCCGGGAGCTTAATAATTCTGAAACGGCCTTTATTTTTCAAAACAATCAAGGTAGTGCGGGATACGATGTAGAAGTACGTTTTTTTACGCCGACTACCGAAGTACCTATTTGCGGGCATGCAACAATAGCTGCACACTTTGTGCGGGCATTAGAACACCGGTTGGCACCCGGTGATGTGTCCTATCAAAAGACAAAAGCGGGTATCTTACCTATTGAAATTACCGGTACCGATGAAAAAATAAAGGTAACGATGACACAGGGGGAGGCTAGTATCCAACCAATAAAGGTGGCGTATCAGGAAAAGATATTCCGGGCACTTGGATTAAGGCAACGCGATAGAGACGATCAATGCCCCATTCAAATTGTATCTACCGGGCATTCAAAAATTATTGTGGGGATAAAATCAAAACTTACGTTAAATAGGCTTTCGCCTAACCTGGAGGCACTTAAGCAATTGAGCCTAAAGTTGAGCTGCAATGGTTTTTTTGTTTTTACCCTTGATTCCGACAACCCTGATATACTTACCCATGGCAGGATGTTTGCACCGGCAATTGGCATCCCGGAAGACCCTGTTACCGGAAATGCTAACGGGCCTCTTGGCGCTTACCTGGTAGCCAACAATATTATTGCAACTAACGGCAAGGAGTTTTCTTTTACCGCCAAGCAGGGAGAAGCAATTGGCCGGCCAGGAGAAATGGATGTAAAAGTGACAATTTCAAACGGATGGCCGGTAAAGGTTGACATCACAGGAAGCGCTGTTGCTGTTTTTGCG
>CBFGNE010000767.1:0-2334 GCA_965649995.1 uncultured Mucilaginibacter sp. | reverse complement strand
ACCACCCATTGTACGGGTAGCCTGGCGTGTGCTGATATATCGTCTATCTCCAGTTCTACCTTCTCCAAATGAGTAAGCAGGCTGTCGCCGGTATACCAGCTGATTTTTGCGGAAGGGTAAACAATATTATCTCCTTTTAAAGCGCTTACCGGGATATAGGTAACGTTTGTTAACCCCACTTTGCCGGCCAATACTTTATAGTCTGCAACAATTTTGTTGAACACATCCTCGCTGTAGTCGACCATATCCATTTTGTTTACAGCAACCACTACCTGCTGTATCTGCAATAGCGATACCAGGAAGGAGTGGCGGGTGGTTTGCTCGATAACGCCTTTACGTGCATCTATCAAAATAATGGCCAGGCCTGCGTTGCTGGCACCGGTAACCATATTGCGGGTATATTGGATATGCCCCGGTGCATCGGCGATTATGAATTTGCGTTTATCTGTCTCGAAGTATTTATAGGCCACATCGATGGTGATGCCCTGCTCGCGCTCAGCCTTTAAACCGTCGGTAAGGATGGCCAGGTCGATGCTGCCGTCATCGTTTTTGCGGTTAGATGCATGGAGCGCCTCCAACTGATCTACCAAAATAGCTTCGCTATCGTATAATAAACGGCCTATCAATGTGCTTTTGCCATCGTCAACACTGCCTGCTGTAATAAATTTTAAAATGTCCATGTTCTATACTTCGGAATTCGGATGTTCGAATTCGGATTTTATTCAATTGTCATTTAAGTACTTAGCACGTCATGCTGAACTTGTTTCAGCAACTCATCATATAAGTCTCGACTATGCGTAACCGCCTTGCATGCCTGCTACCCGCCGCGTGGGGTGCCGAAATAAATTCGGCATAACGTGGTGTTTTGTTTCTTCCATAGCGATGGGTTTCAAACCCATCGCTATCCGTGAGGCCTAAAAATATCCCCCTTTTTTCCGGTCTTCCATAGCGGCTTCACTTACTTTATCGTCCATACGGGCACCGCGTTCGCTTATTTTGGAGGATGCTATCTCATCGATGATATCATCTATCTCAAATGCATATGATTCTACAGCCGCAGTACAAGTCATGTCGCCAACGGTGCGGAAACGTACGTTTTTGCTTTCAATTTTGTCATCCGCATCCATATTTAAAAATGGCGAAGCGGCCATCAATTGCCCGTTTCGGGTAATACATTCGCGCTGGTGCGCAAAATAGATGGTCGGCAGGGCAATGTTTTCACGGCGGATGTAATTCCACACGTCCAATTCTGTCCAGTTGCTTATTGGGAACACGCGTACGTTCTCGCCTTTGTGTATCTTACCGTTGTAAATGTTCCAAAGTTCAGGCCGCTGGCGTTTGGGGTCCCACTGGCCAAACTCATCACGAACCGAAAAGATACGTTCTTTAGCCCTGGCCTTTTCCTCATCGCGACGCGCACCGCCAATGCAGGCATCAAACTGGTGTTTGGCAATGGTATCCAGCAGGGTAACGGTCTGCAGGGCGTTCCTACTGGCATTTTTGCCTTTTTGCTCTATTACTTTACCTTCATCAATACTATCCTGCACATGGCCTACAATGAGTTTTTCGCCAATGCGGGCTATCATATCGTCACGGTAAGTGATGGTTTCTTCAAAATTGTGCCCGGTATCTATGTGCACCAGCGGGAAAGGGAATTTGCCCGGGCGAAAGGCTTTAAGTGCCAAATGGACCAGGGTGATAGAATCCTTACCACCCGAAAATAATAGCGCAGGTTTTTCAAACTGCCCGGCTACTTCGCGCAAAATATATATGGCCTCTGCCTCTAACTCGTCCAGGTAATCTAACCGGTTCTTACTCATTCTTTCAAATCATTTAGTTCAACTGCATGCAGTCCGCATTCTTTTTTGCTTTGGTCTTCCCACCACCAGCGCCCGGCCCTAAAGTCTTCGCCGGGTTGTACCGCGCGGGTACATGGTGCGCAGCCAATGCTGGGGAAACCCCTGTCGTGCAGTGTATTGTAGGGTATATTATATTGTTTTATATATGCTTTTACATCGTCTAAAGTCCAGCCGAAAATAGGATGGAATTTAAACAGGTTGTTTCCGTTATCCCATTCCACGTTGCTCATGTCTTCGCGGTTGGCAGACTGATCGGCACGTATGCCGGTTACCCATAGCTTATTGCCCGCAACTGCACGGTGCAGGGGTTCTATCTTACGGATACCGCAGCACTGCTTACGGTTCTCTACCGATTCGTAAAAGCTGTTAGGCCCTTTTGCATTCACCATTGCTTCCAAAGCGGTATGCTCCGGGTAATAAGCGTGAATGGGCTTGCCATAGATCTCCTTAGTGCGGTTCCAAACATAATATGTTT
>CBFGNE010000766.1:0-2345 GCA_965649995.1 uncultured Mucilaginibacter sp. | reverse complement strand
GGAGGTGCTTACAGAGATTTCTTTTTACCAGCCTTCGCTAATGGAAAAACTGATGATGCTGTTTGGGATGGAGGACACCATGGGGGAGTTTCTGGATGTAATTGCATACCGTAGGTCACACCCGGGTATGAGCACTGCCACACTGAATAAACGCTTAGATGCAATTAAATCACTGCCGGCAAGAGGCACCTATGAGATTCCGCCAAATTACCGACCGGCCGACAGTATAAAGTTTCATCATTATTTTGAAGAAGCCTTACAGCAAATGCATCCTAAAATGCGCCGGATCGATTTTGATTTGGATATATCTGATAAACACATCCCGGCAGGTAATTTCGACCCGCACCTGATAAACCAATTGCGCTATAGTGAAACAGATGAATTCGCTTACAAATACCACGGCTTTTTATTTTTGCAGCATACCGATAAAAATACATTGTACGTAAGGGCAAAATTCGACCGCGCTCAAATTGGTATCCTAAGCGAGATGGTTGTCATACTGGGGGCTTCAGGCGCTCTCATTGTTTTTACCATACTTTGTTTTTTTTATATCATCCGCACCATTAACCAGCAAAGAAAGCTAACGGAGTTAAAAGATGATTTCATCAACAATATGACGCACGAACTGAAAACGCCAATAGCCACCATCACCGTTGCGATAGAAGGCCTTCAGAAGTTTAACGGCTTAAACGACCCCGAGAAGACGCAGCGCTATCTGAAAACATCGCGCAATGAGTTAAGCCGGCTGGACGGATTGGTAAGTAAAGTATTAAATGTAGCAGCGTTTGAGAGTAAAGAAGTTACTTTGTCGAAAGAACGAATACCGATTGATGAACTGATGAACGATGTAATAGAAGCTGAAAAGCAAAAAACGCCAAAGCAGGTAAATATAAGCTATGCAAACCGCGACGGCATCCGGGAAATTGAAGCCGATAAACTGCACCTGCGCAATGTGATGCTTAATTTGATAGATAACGCTATTAAGTACTCGACAGACCCCGTAGACATTAAAATAACGCTCACAAAAAACAAAAAGAACGCGGTATTTGCCATACAAGACAATGGTATGGGTATACCCAAAGCGCATATTAAGCATGTGTTTGATAAATTCCATCGGGTACCTGCGGGCAATGTGCACAACGTAAAAGGAACCGGCTTGGGACTTAATTATGTAAAGTATATTGTGGAAGCGCACGGCGGCAGGGTTGCCCTGGCCAGCGAGGTAAATAAAGGCAGCGAGTTTACGGTATCTATCCCGATAAAAAATGGATAAAATAAAAGTGTTATTAGCCGAGGACGAATTAGCCCTTGCCCACATTGTACGCGAGAGTTTGGAAGAGGCAGGCTTTGATGTAGTGCTGTGCGCCAACGGCGAGCAGGCGCTGCAAACCTACCGCCAGCGCAAACCTGATATTTTAGCGCTGGATGTTATGATGCCAAAGATGGACGGGTTTGAAGTTGCGCGCAAAATTCGCGAGGTGGATAAAACTACGCCCATCATCTTCCTCACGGCAAAATCGCAGCCAAAAGATGTGGTGGCAGGTTTTGAAAGCGGTGCTAATGACTATTTAAAAAAGCCCTTTAGTGTGGAAGAATTGATTGTAAGGATTAGGGTACTGCTGAGCGATAACCGTTTGCTTGCCCGCAAACTACCGGATAGGCCCAATAACGAACATTACAAGATAAGCAGCCTTAATTTTAACCCGTCAAAAAATACCCTGCGGTTGGGCATTAATACCTGGCAATTGACCGCCCGCGAAAGCGATATATTAAAACTGCTATGCAAAAGCCAACACGTGGTATTACCCCGCAAAACACTGCTTGACACCGTTTGGGGCGACGACAGCTTTTTTAACGCCCGCAGCCTGGATGTTTTTATAACCAAACTGCGGCGCCACCTTGCTGTCGACCCCGACATCCAGATCATCAATATCCGCGGGGTGGGGTATAAGCTGGTGTGGTAGGGGAAGTGTTGTAAGGTTAAAAGTTGAAAGGTTGGAAAGTTCTTGCATTCCAACCTTTCAGCTTTACAACGTTTATAAATTCGCTATGAACGGTGATTTCCGCACAAATTCGTCACTGCTCAGCTCCTGTATCATCCATGCGCCTAAACTGGATGCACTAATGAAGTCGCCGGGGCAATCAAGCAGGCTGCTGACAACCTCGGGCATGTCGTCGGTTTGCTGTACCATTGGGAGCCGTACCAGCGTCCAGTCGAGCTTACTGACGGCGAGTACTTCATATTCAACCTGTTTATCTGCCGTGGTTTTGGGGTAATTTTGGTACATCCATTCGGTACCGAATTTTGTTTTTGGGCCTTTGCTGTCGAAGGGCGTATCTACATT
>CBFGNE010000765.1:0-2353 GCA_965649995.1 uncultured Mucilaginibacter sp. | reverse complement strand
ACCCGGCGATGGAATCGGACATGCTGAATTCCTATGTTGACATGTACAGGCAAATCGGCTGGGACCCAAACTTCCCGGTGTTGTTTGTCGATAACCCTTGTATGAATGGCTTCCACTCCACCATTATGTTTTTAGATGCTTACCGCAAAGGCATACGTGGTTTTGATGCGGAGAAGGCCTACGAAGGCGTGTTGAAGAACGCCAACGAAGCTACGATGCTGCCCTGGGAGAACGGACCCAAAAGCATTTTGGACGATGTTTATTTAACCAAAGGCTATTTCCCTGCGCTAAAAAAAGGGGAGAAGGAAACAGTGGCGCTGGTACACTCTTTTGAGAAAAGGCCGGCGGTTGCCGTAACGCTGGGCGGCGCCTATGATGATTGGGCGGTTGGGCAATTTGCAGCGGATCTGAATAAATCAACTGACGCGGCGGTTTTTGCCAAACGCGCCAATAACTATAAAAACCTGTGGAACGATGATAAAAAGATGTTTACCCCCAAAGATGGCGACGGCAACTTTATCAATATCGACCCCAAGTTTGACGGCGGCATGGGCGGGCGTGAGTTTTATGATGAAAACAACGGCTGGACCTACATGTGGCAGGTACAGCACGATATAGACGGGCTGGCAGGCTTGATGGGCGGCAAGGACAAGCTACAGGCCCGGCTGGATCAAACCTTCCGCGAGGGGCTCGACAGGAGCAAATACGAGTTCTGGTCAAAGTTTCCGGATGCTACAGGGTTAGTTGGCCAATACTCGATGGGTAACGAGCCAAGTTTCCACATACCGTACTTATACAACTACGTTGGTGCACCCTGGAAAACCCAAAAACGCATCCGCTTTTTGCTGGATGTTTGGTATAAGGATAACATCTTCGGTATCCCCGGCGATGAAGATGGCGGGGGCATGTCGGCCTTTGTGGTGTTCTCCTCCATGGGTTTTTACCCCGTTACGCCCGGCAAGCCGGTTTATACCATTGGCAGCCCGGTGTTTAGCAAAGTCACCATCAACCTGCAAAACGGCAAGCAGTTTAACCTGAAGGCCCACAATTGCTCGGTAGTGAACAAATATATCCAAAGCGCAAAATTCAACGGCGAGGTGCTGAACAAGCCCTGGTTTACCCACGAGCAGCTAATGGCCGGCGGCACGCTGGAACTGGAGATGGGGCCAAAACCGAATAAGGATTGGGGGATATAAGCCCCACCCAACCCTCCCCGGAAGGGAGGGCTTTCAAAAAATCAATTAAAAAGTCTCCCCTACCGGGGGAGATTTAGAGGGGGCTTATTGCTATGATGAAAAAGAATTTAGTCATTATTTTATTGGTACTGGCGGGTACCGTTGCCTTCGCGCAATCCAAACACGGCAAAACATCGGCGTTTAAAAGTTATAAGGGCTTGGTGATGGCAGGCTACCAGGGCTGGTTTAATGCACAGGGCGATGGTGCAGGAAGGGGTTGGAACCACTACCTATCGCATGGGAAATTTGAGCCGGGCAGTACCAATATTGATGTTTGGCCGGACGTGAGCGAATATAAAAAGACGTATAAGTCGTCGTTTAAACTGGCGGATGGGAGCGATGCTTACCTGTATAGTTCCTACGATGCTTCGTCTACCGAACTGCATTTTAAATGGATGCAACAATACGGGGTTGATGGCGTATTTGTGCAGCGTTTTATAAGTGATGTACAAAAACCGGCCAGCCGCAACCATAACAATGTAGTGCTGGGCAATGCGCTGAAGTATTCCACTAAGTATCACCGGGCCATATCCGTAATGTACGACCTCTCCGGCATGCGTGCCGGTGGCGATTCGCTGGTTATTAAAGACTGGAAACATTTGGTGGATAGCTTAAAGCTTACCAATCGCGGCAGCAAACAAACCTGGCTGTACCATAATGGTAAACCGCTGGTGGCCTTTTGGGGTATCGGCTTTAATGATAAACGGAAATACGGCATTGCCGAAGGCGAGCGTATCGTCGATTTCTTGAAGAACGACCCGGTTTACGGCGGCTGCGCGGTATTGCTGGGCGTACCCACCTTTTGGCGCGATTACGGCAGCGATACCGAGAAGGACCAGCGCCTGCACAACCTTCTGCGCAAAGTTGATATTGTACACCCCTGGTTTGTGGGCCGGTTTAACGAGGGTACTTACCCAAAATTCCGGGCGAGGATAGCAGATGATATCGACTGGTGCAGGGTGAACAAGGTTGATTATGTACCCACTATTTTCCCCGGCTTTAGCTGGCATAACATGAACCCGCGCGCGCCGCAAAACCAGATACCCCGCAACCGCGGCAAGTTTTACTGGCAGCAGGTAAACGGTGCTATAAAGGCCGGCGCCGGCATGCTTTATGTG
>CBFGNE010000764.1:0-2355 GCA_965649995.1 uncultured Mucilaginibacter sp. | reverse complement strand
AAAGGAATATGTGCGCCTGGTAACCGGTACCGAAGAATTGCTGATATACCGTCGTTTAAAAGATATTGAAGAGCAACTGCCCCAGCCCTTCGTGCGGGTGCATAACTCGTACATTGTAAACACCAGGCTACTAAATAAAATACAGGATAACCATATTTATATTGGCAGCAAACAGATCCCCGTTAGCGAGAAATTCCGCGAGGGTTTTATGGAGGTGATAAGGCAGCGGATATTTTAAAATCGATTAGGATTCCGTTAACTCGCCACGCAAATCTTTTTCCAAACAACGCTTTACTTCCTGTGGGTCGTCTATCTCGCCGAGCAGGTACATCATTTTGGTAACGGCAGCCTCAAAAGTCATGTCGAAGCCGCTGGCTACACCCATATCTTTTAGTTCTTTGCTGGTTTCGTAGCGGCCCAGTTCAACGGTGCCCACTTTACATTGCGAGATATCGAGGATAACTTTCCCGGCGCCTATCGCTGCTTTCAGCAAATCGATGAACCATTGATCGGTAGTAGTATTGCCCGCACCGAAGGTTTCCATCACAATACCGCGCACATCGGCACCTAAAATAGTTTCTACCACTTTGGGGCTAATACCTGGGTATAGTTTCAATACCGCTACATCGCTGATGAGGTTGTTGTGCACCTTTAAAGGCCCCTCTCCAGGCTGGCGTATATCATTGGCGCTAAAGCGCAGGTGCACGCCCGATTCGGCCAGTATTGGGTAATTAGGCGAACGGAACGCTTCGAACTTTGATGAGTTATATTTAAACGCACGATTACCGCGGAACAGCTTATAATCAAAATAGATACAAACCTCGGGTACACGGCTTTTATCGTTCTTTTTGGCCTTGGCAATCTCGATGGCGGTCATCAGGTTTTCCTTGGCATCCGTACGTACGGCGCTTATAGGCAACTGCGAACCTGTGAATATTACGGGTTTATCCAAATTTTGCAGCATAAAGCTTAGCGCAGATGCGGTGTACGCCATGGTATCCGAGCCATGCAATATTACGTACCCATCCACTTCATCGTAATTAGCTTCTATAAGGCCTGCAAGTTCGCTCCATACAGCGGGGTTCATGTTTGATGAATCGATGATCTGCTCGAACGAATGAACCTTAATTTTACAATTAAGTTTCTCCAACTCGGGCACATTATCCATTATTTGTTCAAAGTTGATGGGTACAAGTACTTTAGTAACCGGGTCAGTCATCATACCAATGGTGCCGCCGGTATAGATGATCAGTATTTGGCTCATTGCTCGGGAGGTTTATGCTTTTAATAAATAATTACACCCCGAATATCCGTTTAGAATTTTCGGTGGTGGTGTTTGCCACTTCTTCAACAGTAATTTGATGCAGTTCCGCAACCTTTTGGGCTATGTATGTTAAATAAGAGCTTTCGTTAGGTTTACCACGGTACGGAACAGGCGTAAGGTACGGAGAATCGGTTTCTAAAACGATATGCTTTAAATCAATTTGTGGTAAGATTTTGTCTAACCCGGCATTTTTATAAGTTACCACGCCGCCTATTCCCAAATAAAACCCAAGCGCTATTACTTTTTCTGCCTGTTCCAGCGTACCGGCAAAGCAATGGAATATCCCGCGCAAATGTTCATCCTGCTCGTGCATCAAAACATCGTACACCTCGTTAAAAGCATCACGGCAATGTATCACAATAGGGAGTTTTAATTGCTTGGCCCATTTTATTTGCAACCGGAAAGCTTGTACCTGCTCTGCAAGCAGCGTTTTATCCCAGTACAGGTCTATGCCGATTTCTCCAATGGCATATATTTTATGCTGATGTAGGGCCGGCTGGATAAGCGCCAACTGGTGTTCCCAATCGTCCTTTACCGAGCAGGGGTGCAAACCAAGCATCGCGAAACAATTAGCGGGGTAGGCATCCAGCAAATCGGCCATTAACGGTACCGACGCGGCATCCACATTGGGCAAAAACAGCCGCGTAACACCGTTATCAAAACACCGCTGCATCAATGCCTGCCGTTTTGCATCAACGGTTTCGTAATACAAATGGGTATGCGTATCTGTTAATACCATGCTGCAAAAATAAAAAAGCCTCCGTTGCGGGAGGCTTTTTAGGCATATTAATTTTTCTTTTTTACAATGGGGCGCTTTTTTAGCGGAGTTTTTGCTTTGATGGCAACCGCAGGTTTTACAACCGGATGTTTACCGGGGATAACGTTAACCAACTCTACATCAAAAGCCAAAGTACTGTAGGGCGGAATATCGCCGCCCATGCCTTGTTCGCCATAACCAATTGCTGATGGGATAACAAAGGTTGCTTTAGCACCCTTGTTAAGGAGCTGCAGCCCTTCTACCCAACCGGCAA
>CBFGNE010000763.1:0-2358 GCA_965649995.1 uncultured Mucilaginibacter sp. | reverse complement strand
TGTACGTGCTTATGCAAAAGGGCATAAAATAGCCATCATTAATTCAACCACCTACGAGGAAGCGAACAATGAGCCCTTTAACTGGATACGCCAGCGAAGCCGCTGGATAAAAGGTTATATGCAAACATACCTGGTGCACATGCGCAACCCGGCCGAACTCATCCGGAAAATTGGCTGGAAGGGTTTCCTGGGTTTTAACTTTTTCATCGGCGCTACGCCGGTGATATTTTTGGTGTACCCCTTACTGCTTACCTTTTTTATCTGTTATATCGTATTCGATTTATCGGGCATCCGCACGCTTTTTCCGGATTGGGTGCTGTTTATGTCTATCTTCAACCTGATGGTGGGCAACATCCTGATGATTTATATCAACATGATGGCGGTATTTAAACGGAGGTATTACGAGCTGATATTATTCGCGATAGCTAACCCAATATATTGGCTAATGCATAGTATATCGGCATACAAGGGTTTATTTCAACTGGTTACCAACCCCTTCTATTGGGAAAAAACCAACCACGGCTTAAGCAAAGTTAGTAACCCTACAAACGTTGTTAAATGAGAATCAGCAGGTCGTTATACTTACTCATACTTACGGGTATATTGGTTATATACTACCTTGTGGCGGCTATATACCTAAACAATTTAGGGTATTATAATCACGAGTCGTTATTCTATATCGAAAAAACACTCATCGTTTTTGATGGTACCGGCGCACGTTTAAAGGTAATGGGGCTTACATCGCCCATGATCCCCTTCATGGCTACCTTCTTTTTCACCTGGTTTAGTTATACGCTGGCGCCTGCGCTGGCATCTGCCATTGGCACGGGCATGTTGTTTTACGTAATAGCAAGCACCCTCATCAAACGCCGCGACGACGATTTTTTTATGTACATGCTGCTGGCCATCTTCCTGTTCCATCCGGGGATATTGTATGTGGCCTGCTCGGGCAAAAGCACTTATATTGTACTTATTTTCTTCTTCCTGTTTTTCCTCAACCTGCTAAAGTTTTACCGCAGCAATACCACTTTCCATGTATCTATTGCCAGTATATGCCTGGTAACCCTCATATTTTGCGATTATAAGTTTGTGTGGCTTACGCTGTTCTTTTTACCACTGGTACTTACCATCACCATACATAGCTTAAACCTGGGCGAGCAGGAGAGCATTTTCCGTTTGTTCCTCAGCTTCAACAGCCCATCGCTGCGGCGTAAGCTGGTTAACAAAACTTTTGCCCTGTATATTATTTTGTTTGCCTTGCCACTGGTTGCCATACTATGCTATAAGCTGCTGAACCTTACCCACGCCAGCGACCTTAACTACTTTGCCGAAAGCCCCTACGCCACCTGGAACGTACTGATTGACAAGCTAAGTTTCGACCAGCAAAGTACCAACTCCAAATACCAGATACCCGAGGTAAGCCTGCTGCTTTCTGCCAGGGTGCTGATGTTTTGCCCCATGATACTGATCGCAATTTACCTGTTTAGGGAGAGTACCTACCAGATACTTACCTTGCTTACCCCCTTTGCGTTCATCGAGTTTTTGCACCTGAAGTACGATAAGGTTTACATGGCCTACCAGTACTATATGATATTTTTGGTGCTGGCTTTCCTTTGCGTAATGTTTAAATCGCGTACGGTGAAAAACCAGAAAGCCTTCCGTATATTACTGGCTATCACGGTAGTTGTGCAATTATACTCGGGGTGGTATTTCCTCAAAACCTCGCCTATTGCCGAGGACCGCAACTTCCTATCGGTACTTACCAACCGCACTGCCGACAAAACCCAGACCGACAATTTCGACATGGCCAGTTATATTAACAGCCTGCCCGATAAAGCCCACGTACTGCTTGACGATGCTACCGCCTACGGCGTGGTGGCCTTTGTAGAGCACCAGAAGATCCGTACGCTTACTATGCCCTACCAGGACAACTTCCTGAGCGGGGTAGAATCGCCGGATAAAGCTGCCGATTACATACTAATTGCCACTGCCAAAAACCTCGTGACCGGCTATACACAGCTAAATAACCGCTATTTAGTGAGCATAAAGCGCACCATGCCACAGGTAATTTTCAGGAAAGTTTACGAAACCGACAACTGGATAATGTACCGCATCGTTAAATAAATTTAGGATTACACCGATCACTGGACGATTACACCGATTTTGAAGATTGGTTAACTTCTGCCTTTTTTGTACGAATCGTACAGTTCGTACAATTTCGTACAGTTCGTACAAATTTTGGGGAGATTCGTACAGTTTCGTACAACTTCGTACAGTTTCGTACAGCTGTTTGGGCAATTGCGGAAATCGGTGAAAATCTTCAAAAATCTGTGAAAAATCGGGGCGAAAACTCAGTCT
>CBFGNE010000762.1:0-2375 GCA_965649995.1 uncultured Mucilaginibacter sp. | reverse complement strand
CGAGGCCATACAGATAGCCAAAAAAGCCAAAAAGAAACTCCTGATAGCCGGCATCATCCAGGATGAAAATTATTGGAAGGAAAAGGTTGAACCTTACCTTGACGAGCAGATAGAATACATCGGCCACGCCGGCCCCGAAAAACGGAACGAGCTTTTAGGTAATGCCGTTGCACTGCTGCATCCCATTAATTTTGCTGAACCCTTTGGGATGAGCGTTGCCGAAGCCATGCTTTGCGGCACACCGGTAATCGCGTTCAACAAAGGTTCCATGCCGGAACTGATACAGCACGAAAGGACTGGTTTTTTAGTAAATACGGTGGATGAGGCTGTTGATGCGGTAGCGCAACTCAGCAATATCAGCCGCCAAAGGTGCCGCGATTGGGCGGGTTCGCAGTTTTCTGCGGAGAAGATGGCGGAGGATTATTTTAAGCTGTATCAAAAAATATTGGGGTAGAATTCTCGCGTCAAGCTGCATGATTTCAGACGATATTTTTCTCTGCCGCGAAATTAGCGCAGTTGAAAGCCCGCGGTAACGGACAATATCAATATGAGTTCTGTCTCAAATCTCACGTCTCATATCTCACATCTAACAACTACCCAATATCCCTCAACCCTTCGCCTACTACAGTATTGCTTAGTTCCGGCTGGTTATCGTAATTAATAAGCGGGCGCAGCTTAGCTTCGGTTGGCTGCATGTAGGTTTTCTCTACCACCTCTTCGTTATAGGGCCCTAAATCTGCCGGGCGGGCATAGCTATAACCCAATCGTTTATTTTCATCTTCGATAAAAGTAAACAGATCGCCCAGGGCAGCGTGCACCGCCTGTAAAAACTTAAAATTGGTTGATGTTAAGGCCTTACCGGTATCATCGGGTCCTTTGCCAGGCTCGCAAAAGTTAAGGCGGGTAATTACACCATTTGTTAATTCAACCTCAAACTTGCCTTCGTTATGCCAGGTTAAATTATTTTTTATTTCTCTGTAGTGGTCCATTTTGTTTAGTAATTATTTATGCATGGGGTATTTTTATTTGTTGCGCCTATTTAACAGCGCCTGTAATTACTAATGCAATGTATATGCCACGGATGTTTAAAACAATTGTTTTCCAGCTGCTTAAGGCCTTTTATTTTCAACAATTAATTAAATATTAAAAAAGTTTAACCGCTATTAATAATTCGATGTGAAAAGGGTAGGCAGTACATTTAGAATATATTACAAGCCATAACTTTACCGTTTAACAACAGCAGGCTTTACCTGCCGCAGGTGCCGGGTGTTCACAAATACATACACAGCGCTATTTTTATTTGTATCTGTTTTTTTTTATAAATTGCCATACATATCGGCAATGGATAGCAAGCAAAAATTAGGGAACCCGTACTTCGTCATCGCCGTTTTGGTGCTGCTGATAAACGATTGGTATTTTAAGCAAACCTACCACAACCAGCTTACCGGCAAACTATCCGACTTTGCAGGGCTGTTCGCCGTCGCGTTCTTTTTCAGCGCTTTGTTACCAACCCGGGCTGTAAAGGTGCATTTGGCTACGTTGGCCTTGTTTCTTGTGTGGAAGTCGCCCTTTGTGCAGCCCATTATCGATAGCATGAACGCCATAAATATACCGGTGCACCGCAAAGTTGACTACAGCGACTACTGGGCCCTGGGCATCTTGCCGCTATCCCTTTATGTTTTTAAGGCATCGGGCCGTTACAGGTTAAAACCTGTTTTGCTAAATATAATATTGGTTTGCTCCGCGCTCTCCTTTGTGGCAACCAGCATGGTACGCGGCCAATACACAAAAATTACCGGCATCAATAAAACGTACAGCTTCAATTTTTCTAAACGCGACCTGGTATCGAGGATCAATTCGCTTCAATTAGAATTTGTACACGAGGCAGAAAAAAATCTGCACAGCCTCTACAAAAGCAATAACGGAGGGGTAAAGATCGACAGCGCCTGGATTGATTTTGACAGCAAAACCAATATGTTTTATTATAGCAGCACCTATAGTAAAAAGGATACCCTGGCCCGGATCCTCGATTACGAACAAGTGAAAGACGCAGATACCATCAGGCTGCGTACCATGCATTGCGATATTAATATAAGCGGCAACAGCACCCGCTCCGAAATAAAGCTACTTAATTTTACAAAGTTTATTGCCCGTACTTCCAAAAGCGACGAACGGCAAATCGCTGTCGAGCTTTTTGAGAAGGCGATAGTAAAAAAGATAAAGAGTTATGGAAAGTAAAACCCTGGATAAGGTATTACTTTGGGCCGACCGGCATTCGGCAGCGATAGTCGACCTTGTCTTTATTATTATTGCATTAATTGCCTTTTGGGTATTGTCGAGGTCCTTATTTGCGCGGCAACCGCACGAAGGCTTTA
>CBFGNE010000761.1:0-2377 GCA_965649995.1 uncultured Mucilaginibacter sp. | reverse complement strand
CAGTTAACGTGGGGCTTTCGCCCGTTTTTATGTAACAATTTGATGAAGAATTGGCCAGGATGAGCGATGCTTCGGCACCCAGCCCCAAAAGTTGGCCGATGCAGAAACCCGCGTTAAAGTTATCACCGGCACCGGTAGATATAGTTGGGTTGCTGATGAACACAGGCTGGTTAGAATAGCTGCCGCCGGCATCCCAGGCCAACGATATTTTGGCAGTGTGGATGATGAGGGTATTTGCACCCAAAACAGGAAAGAGCGCGTTACCAACAGCTTGTAAATCAGCATGTACATCGCTCGCGGCGAATATTTTATAGAGGATGCCCGCCTCGTTGCGGTTTAGGCTGAGAGTTACTTTGCTGTAATTGCCGAAGCGCTTTATCATGTGAATTGCCAGGGTAATGGCATCCGGGCTGCGTTTAGAGCAATCTGACAGGTCGAAAAAGAACTGCCGGCTTGTATCAGTTTTTGCCCCGGAAAATACATTATCAAGCAGGCCTTCCCAGATATTGTTGGAATGGTCGAGTTCGCTCCAGTTAACGAGGCAAATCAGGTCGGCATCGCTGAAAATGTTTATTAATCTTTCCAGCCCGATAGCAGCTTTGATGACCGCCCAATCGGCGTGGTTAAGGTCGGTCATTTGCGCCAGCATAATTTTGCCGTCGTTGAATTCCATAGCGGTGGTAAAACCGGGATTAGTAAAGCTATGTAAGTTACACGCCGCGTTCATGCCCGTAAATGCTGCGTGTATTGATGGTAAGCCGAAAGCACCTACACATGCTACAGGCGTACCCATCTGGGCCATGGCATTGGCCATGATGGGCATATTGCCACCAAGTTTAAGCAACTTCTCTTCGCTCTCCAAGCTAAAACCCGAGCCGCTTTTTGCGGAGATATAATCACCAAATTGTTTTATGGTTTGGAAGTGTTCTGTGCCGCCGTCTTCCGTTTTGGTGTTTACCACTTTTACAATAGAATCTACAAAGCCATCAAAACCTGCCGCTACTTTTTTGGTAGCCAGGATAGATGCAGCATTTTGCAGGCCTTGCTGAATGAGTAGTAGCTTATCCTTCATTATTAAGAAACGTGTTCGAATTTAGATGCAGCGTCCTTATCCAGCAAAATACGCGCATGGGGTATGTTTTGCAGGATTGATGCCGGCACATCCGGGCTGATATGGCCTTGTAAACTCTCGGCAATAATGCCTGCTTTTTTTTTGCCTGATGCTATGAGCACCGCCATTTTTGCTTCAGACAGGTGCTTTAAACCAAGGGTGATGCCCTGTGTTAGAATGGTCTCCTGTTTAAAATACTTCTGACCAACCTCTACTGTAATGGGTGCCAGTTCCGACAGGTGCGCATACAGATCGAAGGGCGTCCCCGGCTCGTTCAGACCCAAATGCCCGTTCATGCCGATACCTACGATCATGAGATCCAAACCGCCATGGCTGCTGATGAAGCTGTTGATGCGTTCGCATTCGGCCTCTAAATCTTCCGCTTTGGCGTCGAACATCACTACGCGCTCGGGGTCAAGGTCCAGATGGTTGAAGAAATTGGTGTGCAGGTAATGTTTGCAGCTGCCGTAATCGCGCTCGTCCATACCTACCCATTCGTCCAGCCCGATGATGGTGCATTGGCTGAAATCAGCTTTACCCTCGTTGGCATATTGCACCAAATATTTAAGCATGCCTGATGGCGATTCTCCCGAAGGAAAAACAATAAGGGAGGTGGGTTTTTCGGCGAGTTGAGTGGCAACCAAATCGGCTGCTGCTTTGGACATATCGTTTGTGGTGGGGTATATGGAGATTTTCATTTTGCGTTATTTATTTTTGGTGGCTATTTTACCACAGAGTTCACAGAGGGAGGAACACAGAGTACACAGAGCTTTGCAAATGGTTAAAAGAATGAGTTTTTAATTTTTTAATTCGTGAAATTCGATTCAATTAGTGCCATTCGTGTTTATTTATTATCTAACCATAAATCCACCGGCTTAGCCACCTTGGCACTAAACGGCAAACTAATCTTTTTGCCCTGCCCGGCCGATGCATATGCCGCATAAATCATTTCCATCACGGCGCGGCCATCGTCGCCGGTTACCAGCGGGGTTTTGTTTTCGCGTACGCATTCTATAAAATGCTTTAACTCATGCGGGTAGCCCTGGTTAAATACTTCCTCAAAAACGGTGAAGCTCCAGCCGGCGGTGGTATCGGCTTTCTCCATGGCGTAGCCGTAACCTTCCCTGCTGTAGGTGATGGCGGCATTACCCATAAATAGGTCGGCATAAATAACGCCACCGGTACCGTAGATCTCGCATTTATCGTCCATGCCGCCGTGTTTGGCCCAGATGCTCTCGGCAATGAAGGTTACGCTTTTCTCAAACT
>CBFGNE010000760.1:0-2377 GCA_965649995.1 uncultured Mucilaginibacter sp. | reverse complement strand
CTGGTAATAATGGGTCAGGATATTGCCGAATACGGTGGCGCATTTAAAATTACCCAAGGCTTTTTAGAAGAATTTGGCAAAGAACGCGTTCGTAACACCCCGATATGCGAATCGGGCATTGTAGGTACTGCGATGGGCCTATCCCTTAATGGCTACAAAGCTGTTGTAGAAATGCAGTTTGCCGATTTTGTAACCTGCGGGTTTAACCAAATTATCAACAACCTGGCTAAAACTTATTACCGCTGGGGGCAACCTATTGATGTGGTGATACGGATGCCGGCGGGCGGTGGTACAGGCGCAGGCCCATTCCATTCGCAAACCAACGAGGCATGGTTTACCAAAACACCGGGATTAAAAGTGGTTTACCCTGCGTTCCCCGATGATGCCAAAGGTTTGCTGATGGCCGCGATAGACGACCCAAACCCGGTGATGTTTTTTGAGCATAAGGCATTATACCGTAGCATATCCGGCAATGTGCCCGATGACGATTATTATGTGGAGATAGGCAAGGCCAACATCGTTCGCCCCGGCACAAAGGCAAGCATTATCACTTACGGTATGGGTGTGCACTGGGCCATTGAATATGCCGAAAAACATCCAGAACATTCTATAGAGATACTCGACCTGCGCAGTTTGCAGCCATGGGATAAGGAAGCGGTTATAAAAACGGTAAAGAAGACATCAAAAGTGATGATACTGCACGAAGACACCATGACCAGCGGTTTCGGCGGGGAAATAGCAGCCTATATCGGCGAGCATTGCTTTAAGTACCTTGATGCCCCGGTAATGCGCTGCGCCAGTCTTGATACTGCCATCCCTATGAACAAGGCACTCGAAGACCAATTCCTGGCCAAAGCCCGGCTCGAGGAGTGTATGGATGTATTGTTGAAATTTTAAGTAAGTTAGCTTATGCTAACGTTAGAAGAAATATATCTACTTGACCCGAACCAACGTTACATCGACGAAGGCGCAGGTTGGGGCGCCGAACAAATGCTTAAAGCAGGCATTCCTATTTTCTATCGTGATGAACAATACCCCGAAACATTAAAAGGCGAATTTTTTGTCAAAGAACACCCCAATGGAGAAAGGTTTATTGTTCGGAAATATTTAGCAGAAAATTTCGAATTGTTAGAGGAAGCCGTAAGGCCTATAAACGCTTTATAATGCCTGAATTAGTTATTGTTGGTGGCCCTAACGGCTCTGGGAAAACAACCTTGACTTCTTTTCTTATCAAACACAAACGAATTAAAACTGCAATTATCAATCCGGATGAGATTGCTTTAAGGCAATTTGGGGATTATCGTTTTCATGTTAAAGCTGCACGCGTTGCTTTAGATGCCAGGCATTCTGCAATTACTCAAAAAAAAGATTTTGCGTTCGAAACAACCTTTTCAGGCAACTCCGAAATAAGGGACATTCTTGCTGCAAAATCTGCCGGATATAAGACAATGCTTTATTACGTAACGCTGGAATCTATAATAGATAACATCATACGAGTAAAAGAGCGGACAGACACCGCCGGCCATGCTGTTCCGAGGGAAGATTTAGTGCGTCGGTATGAGAAAAGCCGCATTAACCTTATAAAAAACATTGCTTTGTTTGACCAGGTGTATCTGTACGACAACTCATGGGCAATGAGGTCCAGGGTTGCCATTTTTGCTTCGGGGAAATTATTATGGCTCAATCCCAAACACAAAAATCATTCATTTTACAAAGAGCTATTGGCCTCCAACAACTCCACCTCCGCCACCGGGCTAAATAAATAAACTCTGCGGCTGCTTACTTCTACGCATTTATAGCGCTTACGCAGTTTTTCTTCTTTACGGAAGATTCGGCCATCTTTTAGTTTGAACAGAGATTTAATGGGCAGCTTTTCTACCGTATGTACCGATTCCTTTGGCGCGTCGTATTGGCGTAGGGAGCGGTATAAAGTTAGGTCCGAGCAACTGGAAGCAGCAGGGTTATTAAGATAGTTGGTAATAGCCGTCTTAATATCCGACGGGAAAACATCCTTCTCAAAGAAGGGCTGCATCATTTTTTTAAAGTTGGCCTTCCATTCGCTGCCATGTGGTTTTGCTTTGTGTTTATGCTCGTTCCAGGTATGCAGGTGCGCAAATTCGTGCACGGTAGTTACCAGGAATGCATAAGGGTTCAAATCATAATTAACGGAGATGCGGTGGCCTTTGCCATCGTGGGGCGCGCGGTAATCGCCGAATTTAGTGCCGCGGTTGCGCGAAATTTTGAATTCGCATTTAAAGTAATCTATCCAGCGGCCAATTAAGGGTGCCGCATCCGGCGGAAGATACTTCTCTAAAATTTTTACTTTATCCAATTGTTACCTCTGTATCAAAGATAAGGTTTTCAATTTGCCGTCAAT
>CBFGNE010000759.1:0-2383 GCA_965649995.1 uncultured Mucilaginibacter sp. | reverse complement strand
ATCCGCCTTGCCTACGGGCACACGGATGCCATGATGCTGCCGCTGATTAATTACAAAGGCAAAAAGATACTTTATATGGCCGATCTGCTGCCTTCGGTGGGACATTTGCCCCTGCCCTATGTAATGGCTTATGATATGTTCCCGCTGAAAACGCTGGAAGAACGCAAAGTGTTTTGGAATGAGGCACTTGAAAAAGAATACATACTGTACCTGGAACACGACCCGGTAAACGAGTGCTGTACTTTACAGCAAACAGAGAAAGGCATTAAGGTTAAAGAAATGTTTAGCCTTGATAAACTTTAAAATTGCTTTTAATATATGAATAAATATTGCATTTTAGCAACGCGGTTTTTTAACTTTAAGAAACAAAATAATAGCTTTGCACGTTCAATCCTAAAAACAGAATCGAGGTTTAACTAAATAGATGAGACAACTCAAAATAACGCAATCCATTACCAATCGTGAGTCGCAATCCCTCGACAAGTACCTGCACGAAATTGGTAAAGTTGATTTGATCACTGCCGAAGAAGAAGTAATCTTAGCTCAAAAAATACGCGAGGGCGACCAGGCTGCATTAGAAAGATTGACCAAAACCAACCTGCGTTTTGTGGTTTCCGTTGCTAAACAATATCAAAACCAAGGCCTTACACTTGGCGACCTTATAAACGAAGGCAATTTAGGCTTGATAAAAGCCGCCAAACGTTTCGACGAAACAAAGGGTTTCAAATTCATTTCATACGCAGTTTGGTGGATCCGCCAGTCGATACTGCAGGCCATTGCCGAGCAAAGCCGTATCGTGCGTTTACCGCTGAACCAGGTGGGCAGTTTAAGCAAAATAAGCAAGGCTTTCAGCAAGTTAGAGCAGGAGTACGAGCGCGAGCCATCTCCCGAAGAATTAGCCGACATACTGGAAACTACCGTTGATAAGATATCTGACACGCTAAGCAACAGCGGCCGCCATGTAAGTATGGATGCGCCATTTGTGCAGGGCGAAGAAAACACTTTGCTGGATGTACTGGAAAATCAGGAACCCAACACCGATTCAATACTGATAAACGAATCGCTATCCGAAGAAATAAAACGCTCCCTATCTACCCTTACCGAACGCGAACGCGAGATCATCGTATTGTTCTTCGGTTTGGGCAGCAACCATCCGCTATCGCTGGAAGAAATTGGCGAAAAGTTCAATTTAACCCGCGAACGAGTACGCCAGATAAAAGATAAGGCACTGCAACGTTTGCGCCATACATCAAGGAGCAAGATCCTGAAATCGTACCTGGGTTAATACCTCCAACGGCAATATAGAGCCTCCCCTCACAAGCGGAGGTTTTTTTGTGCCCAATTGCTGCATGTTGGGCAATATCAATTTATGGATTGCGTTTAGCGCTTGTCTACCTGCTCACAAGCTATTAAATGACTGATATCCGTAAGCTCATCTGGTATTTTTACAAACCCATCGTTGTTTGGAACAGCGCATTTACCCTTGCCTGCCTTGGCTTCATTGGTTATTATGGCACCAAAGTGGCGGGATTTGTGTTATTCTTCAAAGTGATGGGCTACGCATCTACCACCTTCCTGCAAAGCTACACCGCTAAAAATGTGTTTATGTTTTACCGAAATGCCGGGTACAGTATTCGCCGGATGTATTCGTACACCTACGCTATCGACCTCGCCATTTATTTCATAACGCTGACACTGTTACTGCTAATTAAATGAAAACCTTAAAGGTAGACAGCGTACAACTGGAGTTTGACGGCCGCAAGATATTACAGAGCGTTTACCTAAACTGCACACAAGGCGAGGTAATTGGTTTATTAGGGCGAAATGGCTGCGGCAAGTCGTCGTTGCTGAAGATCATTTTCGGCACGTTGGAAGCCGGTTACAAGTATGTAAGTATCGATGAGCAGTACATCCATAAAGGCTACCACAACAACCGCATAGCCTACCTGCCGCAGCACAGTTACATGCCCGCCGGTATTAAGGTGGAAAAACTTGCTAAAGTACTGGTAGATCCGCAATCATGGGCGGAGTTCGCCGCTTTACCCATCTATCAGCGCAACGCAGCTAATACCATAGACGGACTCTCGGGCGGGGAATTACGGCAACTGGAAACGATGAAGATCATCCACAGCCGTGCCGATTTCATTTTGCTGGATGAACCATTTACACACGTCTCCCCCATCCAGGCAGAGGAGTTTAAGCCGGTGATACGCGCCTGTGCCAAACGCAAAGGCATCATCGTAACCGACCATCAGTATTACAACATCCTCGAAGTGAGCGACAAGGTGATTTTATTGGCTGATGGGATAACAAAACACATTACAGATAATGATGAATTGGTTACTTACGGTTATATTAGTACTGTAAATCGATAACCTATGAC
>CBFGNE010000758.1:0-2383 GCA_965649995.1 uncultured Mucilaginibacter sp. | reverse complement strand
ATTGTAGTTTAATAGCAAGAGATAAAGTGGCCAACATAGCAGTAACAACCAATAATATTAAACTTACCAACCGGTTATCGTCGTAAATATCGCGCCTAAACAGGTACAAGAATATCATCAGCAATGTTATTACAAGGCCGACCAGCAAAAACTGGCCAAGCAATACCAGCGTGTGGCTCCCATTTATACGGGCGTTATCTTCAAATGCTTTTTTGTATGAACTAAGCTTTTGAAACGCCTCGTTATTAATAACAGACCCCTTACTGATGATGGTTTCGCCTTTTTGCACCATCCCACGAGTGATAGAAAGGCTTTCCACTACCTCTTGTTCCAACCGCGATGTGAGTTTTAAATCGTACGTAAGGTTTGTTTGCAGCCTGTCTTGTATCAAATTCAACAAAAAAGCCCTGTCTACAAAGGGGGTTTTCCCTATGGCATTGTCACAATACGCTATAGCTGTTTCGCGGGTAAATAGTTCAGCCGTGTTGCGCTCAACTGCAATATTGTTATCTAATATGGTAACTTTATAATTGGGATTGCTTTGCTGATACTTTGAATTTGGCTTAAAAACGCCGCGGTTGTAAACTTCGGTCAATAAATCAACACCCATTTGGAGGTATTTCGCTTTAAATTTATCGCTGATACCGGCAGTATGCCATTTTATTTCGAGATCGGTTTTAAAACCCTCTATTAACTGTTTACCAACATCATTGTTTAGCTGATATATAGGGGTAACAGTTGCCAGCGCAGCTTTTTGATCAGCCTCTATTTCCTGGCTGGTTTTTAAAATAGCGAAGTTGTAAGGCGAAACCAAATCCTTTTGGTTCCATATGCGGCCTTTTTCGTATTCGTAGCCAAATTTGGCTTGCTTTGGCAGGGCATAAACAATTACGCTTACGCTCACTATCATCATAAAAAACTTAACATTTAACGCGTATTTACGCAGTAATGCCCTCTGCCGCGACGATGATAATTTTGCCATTTAAGTGTTTAACCTATCAAAAATAATATAAGTTTCGGTTAAATGCGTTATTTCTTGTTTTTATCAAAACAAAGTTGATATCTTTATGATATCATTTTAAATCACACAATCATGAACTCAGAAAAAGTTATCACAGCGCCATCGGGCTATATTGCCTTGCTATTATTCTTCTTGCTTGGCGGGGCAGCAGCATATTTCTTTGTAACCTTAAACCCTATCCCGGGTGTTATCATTACCCTTATTGATGTTATAATTGTGTTTGCCGGGCTTATCATCGTAAATCCTAATGAGTCGCGGGTATTGATCCTATTTGGGAATTATTTGGGCACAGTTAAATCGGGCGGCTTCTTTTGGGTGAATCCTTTTACCGTAAAAAAGAAAGTATCTCTACGGGCCTTCAACCTCAACGGCCAGCAGTTAAAAGTAAACGACAGTGTAGGTAACCCTATTGAAATTGCAGCAGTGATTGTGTGGCAGGTAAAAGAAACAGCAAAAGCAGTTTTTGCTGTTGAAAACTACCTGCAATACGTAAATATACAAAGCGAGGCGGCCGTGCGCCACCTCGCAAACTCCTACCCTTACGACCATATTGAAGACGAAACAGCCAGCATAACCCTCCGCGGTGGTGCCGAAGAAGTGAGCCACATGCTGGAAAAAGAACTAAATGAGCGTTTAGACCGCGCTGGTATAGAGGTAGTTGAGGCACGTATCTCTCACTTGGCGTACGCTCCGGAAATTGCACAGGCTATGCTGCAACGCCAACAGGCATCGGCAATTATAGCTGCCCGTCGGTTGATTGTAGAGGGAGCCGTAGGCATGGTAGAAATGGCCCTGAACAAGATGGCCGAAAAGAACATAGTTGAACTGGACGAAGAACGGAAAGCTGCTATGGTGAGCAACCTGCTGGTTGTGCTTTGCGGCGAACGTGCCGTATCTCCAGTTGTAAATACAGGCACTTTATACCATTGATAATGAACGATTTTCGAAAATTCGAGCAGATAAAAACAAACGAGCTATTTATTACGCGCCATAAATGGTTCTTCCCATATTATGAGCTAACAGACGGGCAGTTTGTGTACGGAAAACTAAGCTATAAAAGCCATTGGCGCAGATATGCCATAATAGAAACAGCCGAGGGCTTATGGACTATTAAGCACAAAGGCTGGTTTAAGTGCGCTATGCTACTGAACCAGGGCGAGGATGAAACCATTGGTACCATCGAACCGCAAAGGTGGAAAAGAGATACCCTACTAAAGTTGGATAGTGGCTTCGAGGCAACGTATCTTTATAAAAAGCTATTTACCAAGGCATTAACACTAACCAATGATGCCCAGGGCGATATGCTACAGATTATACAAAAGCCGTTTGGGGTAAAAACACCTTTTAAAATAATGTTAGATG
>CBFGNE010000757.1:0-2383 GCA_965649995.1 uncultured Mucilaginibacter sp. | reverse complement strand
CCACATCATCGCCCAGGGCAGCTACCAGCGAATCGTATATGATCTTTTTATGCGCGCTGAGTTTGTTGAACAGCAAAAATATTTTCAGCTTTTGCTTAAAATCCAGGTTGGAAATACAATACCCTTTACCGGGGAATGAATTAACCACCCCTATTTTTTTAAGGTGCCGGTAGCTTTTTTGGATGGTATCGCGCGAGATATCGAACCTATAACTCAGTTCGTTTATAGAGGGCAGCAAATAGTCTTTTTTAACGCCCGCTGCTTCCAGCGCATTGATAATGGAATTGGCCAACTGCAAATACTTGGGCGTTGCAGAGTACTCGTCAATCTTTATAAAATCATAAAAAGTTGGTTGCTTTGTCATTGGCGCTCACCTAATTCTTTGCCTAAATACATATATAACACTATTCCTGCCCGTCATCAATATCATACCGTAATCGTTTCGCTTGCCGAGTAATATTTTAATTCGATAATATCGCCGGGCACCTGTTTTGTATTCCATTCTTTGTGGATACACAGCGCGGCACCCACTGCCGAAGCTTGCGCCATTGATGCCGCAAAAGTTTCTATCCCGCGGAACGAAGCAGCCATCAAATGCATATAAATACTGTTTTTGCTAAAGCCCCCATCTACAAATATCCGTTTTACCGGGGTATTATTTAACACGAGCATAGTTGATGCCAATTGTAAATTTACCAAATCAAGCATCAGCTGATGGTAGGCCTCGATATCATCTTTAAAACCTGCCAAATCCCTTGAGGCAAATGCCGATTCTTTCGCAAAAACGCCTTGCTGGCTTTGCGGGTGTTGTTTTTTTAGCCCGGCAATTATATCGGCACTGAAGGGGATGTTCCGGAATTTGATGGCATCCTGGTTAAAATGGGCAGCTATCCGTTTCACCTGTTGTTCATGTTCCAGTCCCGAAAATAAGCGTGATGCTTTTACATGCCTGCCATTATACTGGATATAAAACAGGCAATCCTTCGTTAGTTCATCGGCGGTTAAAGACGACTGGTTAAAAGGGTTTAAGCTGATACACCAGGTACCTGTAGAAATAAGGATAAACGGTTCGTTAAAATTTACCAGGTACGGTATTAAGGCCGCCGAACTATCGTGCAAGCCTACTCCCACCTTATAATTATTACCGGGGAATAAGGCCGGCAGCGCTTTATCGGCAGCAGCAATAGGCGCAAGTTTTAAGGCCAGCCCTTCGCGCTGTACCCATTCGTGGTAGCAGTCGTGCTCAAAATCCCACAAAGCGGTGTGGCAGCCTATGCTGGTAAGGTCCGAATAATATTGGCCGGACAGTAAAAAGCTTAGGTATTGCGGCAGGTGCAGGGCGTGTTTAATGCTTTTATACAACTCCGGCTTTTCGTGCTTGATCCTATAAAGCTGCAAGCCCGAGTTCAGGTTGCCTAAAACGGGTGAGGCAGTTTCGGTACTGAACTTGAATTCGCTACCATAATTAGCGTAAAAGTTGCTGCTCAAAGCCTCCGGGTAAGGTTTTAAGTAATTGTATAGCGGTGCTACTGCCTGGCCGGCCTCATCCAAATAAACAAAGCTTGCGCCATAAGCAGAAAAATTTACTGCCTTTACTTTAAACTCCTTCAACCGGAAAATTTCGCTCAACGAATCGAATACCGAAAGGCGCAGGCTTTGCAGGTTTTCGCAGGCAAAGCCGTCCTCGTCGACAGTTTCGGTAAACCGTGCCGATTTCTCGTACACGATGCGGTAACCCTGATCGAACAGGAAGAGTTTCTTGTTAGTTTTACCTACATCAAATATCGCTATAACGGGTATGGCGGCTATCATCCTACAAACCTGTTGCAACGGTTTTCAAACCGCGCTCCCCTATTAGTTGTTCCCGTACACTTAAGGCCCGGTAAGCATTTATCGGATCTAACGCGCCGCCATTGCGTAAGCTGGCTTCGGCAACCAACGGCCTTACATCCGTACGGTAAGCCTGCTGCAATATCTCCTGCGCCAAGGCTACATCGTTATTGCTTTGGGCGGCTTGCAGTGCGGTTTTATCTACTATCAAAGCCTGTGCGTATGCTATTTTAATGGCTTGTACCGATTGTAGCAGGTCTTCCACCGGGTCTTTAACATTGTGCGAAGCATCTATCATCCAGCCCAGGTCTTTAGCATGGTCCATTCCCCGCGCGTCCATGCCTTCTACCAGTTCGTTAAATATCAGGAATAACTGGTATGGGTTGATGCTGCCTACGGTAAGGTCATCATCGCCGTATTTAGAATCGTTAAAATGGAAGCCGGCAAGCTTATTTTCCATCAATAATATGGATACGATCTGCTCGATATTGGTGCCCTGCAGGTGGTGCCCCAAATCCACCAGGGTTGATGCCTTTTGCCCCAGTTTGGATGC
>CBFGNE010000756.1:0-2390 GCA_965649995.1 uncultured Mucilaginibacter sp. | reverse complement strand
CAGAAGCTGGACAGGCTGCAGGAACGCTTAACACGCAACAGTGGCATTACCATCCGTATAATAAACTTAAAGAATTTTAAGGCAGAAGCAGATGCCCTGCGCGAAGTTTATAATAAGGCATGGGATAAAAACCTTGGTTTTTTCCCGATGACTAACGACGAGTTTGATTATACCGCAAAGGACTTGAAAATGATCCTCGACCCGGATTTTGCTTTGGTTGCCGAACAAAACGGCAAAATTGTTGGCTTTGGCGTGGCCATACCAGATATTAACCAAATACTAAAAACCATTAAAAAAGGGCGCTTATTGCCAACAGGCATATTTAAACTGTTGCTTAATAAAAGCAAAATAACGGGTATACGTATTATGTTGCTGGGCGTAATTGATGGTTACCGCAAAATGGGTATAGAGGCTTGCTTATACGGCAGTATAATAAAAGAATACAGGCGCAAAGGCTTAAAATATGCCGAAGCATCATGGACTTTAGAGAAAAATGACATGGTGAACCGCGCTATTGAAGCCATTGGCGGCGATCAGTACAAAACGTATAGGATATACGAGAAAGCGTTATGAAGGAACGGGTTTTAATAACCGGTGCCAGCGGGTTTGTAGGGTATCATTTAATTGAAGAAGCACTTAAAAATAATTTTGAAGTTTATGCCGCTATACGTAAAAGCAGCGGCGTTAGCCATTTAAAGAAATTTAATATCCAATACACTCACCTTAAATTTAATGATGTTGCATCATTAACGCAGGAGATACAAGAAAAACGGTATGATTATATCATACATGCAGCAGGCGTGGTTGCGGCACGTTCTCAAAAAGAATTTAGGGTTGTAAATGTTGAGTTTACACAAAACCTTGCCAGGGCAGCTGGCGAAAGTGGTGTTAAAAAAATTGTGTTTATCAGCAGCCTCGCGGCTTTAGGGCCGTTAAAAACGTTAAATGGTACCATTACCGAGACTACGCATGCTACGCCAATTACAGCATACGGCAAAAGCAAACTACTTGCCGAACAAAAAGTGGCTGCACAACTTGCCTTAAACTATACTATATTGCGCCCAACAGCGGTTTACGGCCCGCGCGATGGCCGGCTATTTATTTTTATAAAACAAATAGCAAAAGGGCTTGAACCCTATGTTGGCAATATCGAACAAAAACTTAGTTTTGTGTACGCTAAGGATTTGGCTTCGGTATGCGTAAAAGCGTTGTATGCACCGCACAGAACCGCTTACAATATATCCGACGGTAATTTTTACGGGAGGTTTGAATTGGCCGATGCCGCTAAGGAAATTTTAAAAGTGCGGACATTTAAATTTCATCTGCCTGTAAAGTTTGCGAAAATAGTTGCAGCGATGAAAGGAAAAATAAGTTCTTTGCGCGGCAAACCGCCAGTAATAAACCTGGATAAGATAGCTGAGTTAACTGCCACCAATTGGAATTGCAGCATAGAACACGCAAAGGCCGACCTGGGGTTTTACCCGAGTTACAATTTGCATGCAGGCATAGCCGAAACACTTGCCTGGTATAAAGAAAATAAATGGCTGTAGGCCTCTTATTTTATATTAGTAAACAATAAATGAAGGTGTTATGGATCATCGCTTAACAAACCCATAGCAGCGTCATTGCCGATTTTAAAACAAATAATACAAATGAAAATCAACATTAAACCGGCTACCGGCAAACTTGGCATTTTAATACCTGGTTTGGGTGCGGTAGCTACAACCCTTATTGCCGGCGTTGAAGCCGTTAAAAAAGGCATTTCTCAGCCAGTGGGCTCACTCACCCAAATGGGAAGCATCCGTTTAGGAAAAAGGACTGAAAACCGCCACCCAAAAGTTAAGGATTTTGTGCCTTTGGCTAAATTAGAGGACATTGTTTTTGGTGGTTGGGACCTATATGAGGATAATGTTTACCAATCGGCTATGAATGCCAAGGTTTTGGAAGAATCGTTATTAAACCAGGTTAAAGAAGGTTTAGAGGCCATTAAGCCAATGAAAGCCGCGTTTGATAAAAACTATGCAAAAAACCTTGATGGTACTTATGTAAAAACCGGTACCCGTTACGAGCTTGCACAGCAAGTAATGGACGATATCAAAAACTTCCAGGCGGAAAATGGTTGCGACCGTGTAGTTTTAGTATGGTGTGGGTCTACCGAAGTTTACTTCGAAGGATCGGAGATACACGAAACCCTTGCTGCATTTGAACAAGCGCTGATAGATGATGATAAACGCATTGCCCCAAGTATGATCTATGCTTACGCAGCGTTAAAACTTGGCGTACCGTTTGCAAATGGTGCACCTAACTTAACCGTGGATATCCCGGCTATGATAGAACTGGCTAAATTAACCCAGACCCCTATCGCCGGTAAAGATTTTAAAACCGGCCAA
>CBFGNE010000755.1:0-2394 GCA_965649995.1 uncultured Mucilaginibacter sp. | reverse complement strand
TTTGCGGATACCGGTAGCCGCTTGTTCATTATCGTGCGAGTGCAGGTGCTCCTTGATATGCAGTGAGCAACTAACCGATGGGGAAACTATGTAGTCAAACGCTGCAAAGTTATCTACAAAAAGGTCGTTACAGCCGCCGGTTAAATGTTCGTAACCCGAGTTGGCCATGGGCTGCCCGCAGCAGGTTTGCTGCGCCGGGTAACCTACCGTTACGTCAAGTTTTTCCAGCAACTCCAGCGTGGCAATGGCCGCGTTGGGGTAAAACTGGTCGACGTAACAGGGGATGAACAGGCCTACTTTCATGTTACAAATCTGCAGTATTCATATATTTTAATTGTACTGTACTGTATGCCTTAAGCTTTGCTGTAAGCTACCACTTCCTGCCTCGAAGTGCCTAAACCATCAATACCCAGTTCAACCACGTCGCCGGGTTTTAAGTATACCGGTGGTTTAAAGCCCAGGCCCACGCCAGCCGGTGTACCGGTAGAAATCACATCGCCCGGAAGCAAGGTCATAAACTGGCTGATGTAAGAGACTACGAAAGGCACTTTAAAGATGAAGTTGGACGTATTGCCATCCTGCATTTTGGTACCGTTTACGGTAAGCCACAGGCGCAGGGCATCCACATCGCCTGCTTCATCGGGCGTTACCAGGTATGGCCCCATCGGCGCAAAGGTATCGCAGCCTTTGCCTTTATCCCAAGTACCATTGCGTTCCAGTTGAAATTCGCGTTCGGATACATCATTGTGCAGCACGTAACCGGCTATATAGTCAGCCGCATCGGCCTCATCTACATAAGATGCTTTTTTTCCGATAACAACTGCCAGCTCAACTTCCCAATCCGTTTTTACGGAGTTTTTGGGAACCATGATAGCATCATTTGGCCCAACCAGCGAGGTAGTGCTTTTCATAAAGATGATAGGCTCTGTCGGGGTTGGCGCGTTGGTTTCTTTGGCATGGTCGGCGTAGTTCAAACCGATGCAAACAATTTTTGATGGCCTGGCAATAGGGCTGCCTAAACGGCTGCCTTCGGGTATCGGGGTTAGCTCGCCTGCATGCGCTTTTACATAAGCGGCCAACTCTGCAAGCCCGCCGCGCTCAAAAAACTGCTCATCGTAATCGCTTTGCAGGAATGATGCATCGTAGTTAACGCCCTCAATATTCACGCCTGCGCGTTCTTCGCCCGCCTTGCCAAATCTTATTAGTTTCATCTCGTGTTTAGTTGTTTAAAGTTATAAAGCCGCCATCAATGGGGTAATCCGTACCGGTAATAAAACCGGATTCATCCGAGCACAGGTACAATGCCAGCGAAGCAACTTCCTCAGGCTTGCCCATGCGACCGATAGGCTGGCTTTTTGATAGTTTCTCAAATATTTCGTCTTCCCTGCCCGCATAATTTTTTGCAATAAACCCATCCACAAATGGCGTATGCACCCTTGCCGGCGATATGCTGTTACAGCGGATATTATCGGCCATATAATCGCGCGCTACGGAAAGGGTCATGGCAAAAATGGCACCCTTGCTCATGCTGTAAGCAAACCTGTCGGTAATGCCCACGCGCGCAGCTATCGAGGCCATATTGAGGATAACGCCACCTCCATTGTTTTTCATGGCAGGTACGGCAGCGAAAAGGCAGTTATAGGCTCCTTTTATGTTTACGTTGTAGATGCGGTCGAGGTCGGCCTCGGCGGTGTTTTCCAAATTGCCTATATGGGCAATCCCCGCATTATTCACCAGGATATCTACCTTGCCAATTTCGGCAAAAACGCTAAGTACGGCTTGCTGGTCGGCAACGTTGGCGGCGTATGCTTTCGCCTGCCCGCCGGTAGCTGCAATTTCTTCCACCACGCCGGTAGCTGCATCGCTATTTAATTCGATGATATGCACGGCCGCGCCTTGTTTGGCAAACAGCAACGCAATGGCCCTGCCAATCCCGCTGCCGCCGCCAGTAATAACCGCCGTTTTATTTAATAAGCTAAACATGCTTTGTTTTATATTTTATAATGACACCCCGCGTTTCCAAGGGATAAAATCGTCCTGGCCCAATTGTACCGCCTTTGGTTTGATATCGCCATTGGCAACCTCTATCACATAATTCAGCAAGCGGTGTGCCGATTGCTGTATGCTCTCTTCCCCTTCTATCACGGTACCGCAGTTAAAATCGATAATATCGGGCATGCGGTTAAACAGTTTTGTATTGGTAGATAGCTTTACCACCGGCGCAATGGGGTTGCCCGTAGGTGTGCCTAAGCCCGTAGTAAACAGCACCAGGTTAGTGCCCGAGCCCACCACTGCAGTAGTGCTCTCCACATCGCTGCCCGGCGTACAAAGCAGGTTAAGTCCTGGTTTAGTCACTTTTTCAGGGTAATCCAGCACCGCTGCAACTGGCGATGA
>CBFGNE010000754.1:0-2399 GCA_965649995.1 uncultured Mucilaginibacter sp. | reverse complement strand
CCAAGCGGTGGCGATTGCTTCAATACTTTCTGCAATTTCGGCGGTGCCGGCATCGGGCCATAACGGGCCGCCGGGGGCGGGGAGGCCTTTGCAACGTTTTAGCCAGGTTTGTTGCGCGGCCATCATGTGTGCCAGCCATCGGCGGGGCTGTTCTAAATCTCCAAACTGTACTATAAGCCCGTTCATCAGCCGGTTTTCATGGGCATCATAGTTAAACAGGCGGATAAAATAGCTTTTCATCAGGGCAAAAGTAAAAATTATAAATACGAATTGCACGAATTGAATTGAATGTCGCGAATTGAAGCACAAATTGAACGAATTTTTACAGTGCGATGTATCCAGATGGTGTTCAATAGGATTAAGCCGTTTCGCGAATTTAAAATTTGGTTGATTTTTGCACCCTTACCTACATCAAACCTCTTAACCTAATCATAACATAAACAACACCTTAAGCACACATCGCGGCCGTATATTCGTATAAACAATTTAAACACTACGCCATGAAACTATTCAGCAAGCTTACTGCCATCATCAACGATATACGCGAATACCTGTTTTTGAGAAGCATGCGCTCATCGTTTAAGCACTAATTTTTACGAAAGCGTTTCGTTTATACAATTATAATGTACATTTTGGGCCTCGCATCAGCTCAAATTAATGGTATCTGAACTCAACGGACAAAGACTCGATAAAACAGATTTTGGCAACGATTTTGCCTGGGGGGTATCTACGGCCGCCCTGCAAATAGAAGGCTCGTGTGATGCCGATGGTAAAGGTGCTTCCATCTGGGATACCTTTAGCGCCAAAAAAGGTAAAATACTAAATGGCGATAAGCCCAACATCGCCTGTAATTTTTACGAAAATTATAAGGAGGATATCGACCTTGTTAAGCAACTTAATATCCCAAATTTCCGCCTCTCTATTTCCTGGCCACGTATTTTGCCAAAAGGCGAAGGTGAGGTAAACCAGGCGGGTATCCATCATTACAATAAACTTATTGATTATTGCTTGGAACAGGGCGTGGAACCCTGGCTTACCGTTTACCATTGGGACCTTCCGCAGGCGCTGGAAGACAAAGGCGGCTGGACAAACCGCGACATTATAAGCTGGTTTACAAATTACGTGCAGATTTGCGCCGATGCCTTTGGCGACAGGATTAAAAACTGGATGGTAATGAACGAACCTGCCGTATTTACCGGCGCGGGTTATTTTTTAGGGATACATGCCCCCGGCCGTATGGGGCTACGGAATTTTTTGCCTGCGGTGCATCATGTAGTACTTAGCCTGGTAGCCGGGGCGAGGGTTTTACGTAAAACACTGCCCGATGCGCATTTAGGAACTACTTTCTCCTGCTCGTATATCGAACCCCATTCGGATAAACCGAAAGACATTGCCGCTGCCAAACGCGCCGATGCGCTGATAAATCGTTTGTACCTGGAGCCAATATTGGGGTTGGGCTACCCCACAGAAGTTGCCGCGATAAAAGGTGTTCAAAAATATTTTAAGCCAGGCGATGAAGATAACATGAGCTTCGATTTCGATTTTATAGGGCTACAGAATTACACGCGCGAAATTGTTAAATACTCCTTTTTTACACCCTACATTGGTGCCACCTTAGTAAAGGCCGAAAAAAGGAAAGTAGAGCTTACTGCTATGAAATGGGAGGTGCACCCGCCGGCTATTTACAACATGCTGAAGATATATGACAGCTACCCGCAGATAAAAAAGATCATCGTTACCGAGAACGGCGCTGCTTTTCCGGACGTTGTAACCGGTGATACAGTTGATGACCCCAAACGGGTTGCATACCTGCAGAGCCACTTACAACAGGTGCTAAAAGCAAAGCAGGAGGGCTGCAAAGTATTTGGTTATTTTGTGTGGACGCTTACCGATAATTTTGAATGGGCCGAAGGCTACCACCCAAGGTTTGGGCTGATACACGTTGATTTTGAAACCCAGAAACGTATTATAAAAACATCAGGCCATTGGTTCGCTCGCCTGCTCGGGTAATTGGTTTGGGATGGTGATGGCCGGCGCAGGGAGGCTTACAAAAAACGTAGCCCCGTTTCCTTCTTTATTATTTTCGAACCAGATCTTACCATTATGTTTTTCTACTATTTGGCGGCAAATAGATAAGCCCAGGCCGAATGATTTTTCGCCCTCGGTGCCGGGGCGCTGTGCGCTGGTAAACATATTAAACACCTGGTCTTTAAGTTTCTCGGGTATACCAATGCCGTTATCTTTTACGGATATGACCACCTCACCGGTTTCCGCGGCAACTTTTACACGAATGGTTTGGCCGGTTGGGCTAAACTTGATAGCATTACTGATAAGATTGCTGATAACGCGCCATATTTTTTCGCGGCTGATAAGCAATTCCTTTTGTTTATCAAGCGTTT
>CBFGNE010000753.1:0-2404 GCA_965649995.1 uncultured Mucilaginibacter sp. | reverse complement strand
CGAGCAATCTCCTGATATTAACCAGGGCGTTGAGCGTAAGGCACCCGAAGAACAAGGCGCCGGCGACCAGGGTATGATGTTTGGTTACGCTACCGCCGAAACCGACAATTACATGCCATTGGCTTTAGATATTGCTCACGCTTTATTAATAGAGCTTGCAGCTATCCGCCGCGAAAATAGTGAGATCAAATACCTTCGCCCGGATGCAAAATCGCAGGTTACCTTAGAGTATGCCGACGATAACACCCCGCAACGTATAGATGCTATTGTAATATCTACCCAGCACGATGATTTTGATGAAGAAACAGCCATGCTGAAAAAGATAAGCGATGATATCATCAGCATCCTTATCCCTCGCGTTAAAGCAAAATACCCTAAATACGCGCACTTTTTTAACAACGAAATTAAATACCACATTAACCCAACCGGTAAATTTGTTATTGGTGGCCCGCATGGCGATACCGGCTTAACCGGCCGTAAAATTATTGTGGACACTTACGGTGGCAAGGGTGCACACGGTGGTGGTGCATTTAGCGGCAAAGACCCATCAAAGGTTGACCGTTCTGCTGCTTACGCTACCCGCCATATTGCTAAAAACCTGGTAGCTGCCGGTGTTTGCACCGAGGTATTGGTACAGGTATCGTACGCTATTGGCGTTGCGCAGCCAATGGGTATTTACGTAAACACTTACGGCACTGCTAAAGTTGGCATAAACGATGGCGAAATAGCTAAAAAAGTAGAAGCTATTTTCAACATGACACCATATGCTATCGAAACCCGCTTTAAACTGCGTAACCCTATTTACAGCGAAACCGCTGCATATGGCCACTTTGGCAAGCCAAGCATCACCGTTAAAAAAACCTTTAACGCACACGATGGCAGCAAGCTGGAGCGCGAAGTAGAACTATTTACCTGGGAAAAACTCGACTACGTAGACAAAGTAAAAGCCGAATTTGGATTATAACCCCCCTAATAAATTTAATCAACTGGAAAGCGGTCTGTAAAAAGGCCGCTTTTTTGTTTTGTAGGCGATTGGATTAGTGGTTATTTAAACACAAAGGCCACAAAGGTTTTGAAGTTTTCTTACTTCGCCTTCGTGGCCTTTGTGTTAACCCACTATGCCAATCTTTGTGGCCTTTGTGTTAAAGAAATAAAAGTTTCCTATCTCGCTCCCGGAGGGCAATGCTGTCTTAAATAGTTGGTATACATGGTGCGCAAATGCGTAGTTGTTCCCGCGCCTTCGGATATACCATGGGTGCGGTTTGGATAAAGCATCAGTTGGAACTGTTTGTTGTGTTTCACAAGTTCGTTTATTAGTTGCTCGGCATTGGTGTAATGCACGTTATCATCGCCGGTACCATGTATATAAAGCAAGTTGCCTTTCAGGTTTTTAGCATAGGTAATGGGCGAGCCTTTTGTAAACGCAGCACGGCTGGCCTCGTCTACCGGTACGCCGGTATAGCGTTCCTGGTAAATATTATCGTAAGTAAGCTGGTTGCCCACCGCCGCAACGGCAATACCTGTTTTAAATATATCCCCGTATTGAAACATCAGGTTTAAGGTTGACGACCCGCCGCCGCTCCAACCCCATACCGCTACGCGCGAGGTATCCAGGTAGCTGCGTTCCTTTAACAATTGCTTGGTACCCAGCGCCAAATCGCGGATGTTGACGGTGCCGATGCCTTTATAGATAGATTTACGCCATTCGCGCCCTTTTGGCACAGGCGTACCACGGTTATCAATGGACATGTAGACATAACCATCCTTCGCCATATCGCCGGTGTACATAAAGTTATAGGTGGTACCGTTCTCATCCTTTACGTTTTGCCCCCATGGCTCGCCATAAACAAACAATACCACGGGGTACTTTTTGGCGGGGTCGAAATTCTCGGGCTTTTGCATCCATCCATCCATTTCTACACCTTCCTCTGTTTTTACTTTAAAAAACTCCACGTTCGATTTTGCTTTGGCATCGGCCGAGGCGGCTATCGCTTTCGCTACTTTCTCATCGCCGCTAAAGGTTTTGTGCTGCGGTAAGGATACTACTTCGTTTGTGCCTTCGGTGTAATAGTTAGAGAAATTGTGTGTAGCTGCTTTACCATTCGGCGATACATCATACTCGTGGGTGCCGGGTTGGGTAGCGGGTGTTAAGCGCTCGGCTTTGCCGCTGCCATCCAATTTGGTACGGTACAGGTATTTCTGCGTTGCATTCTCCGGCGAAGCCGAAAAATAAACATAGCCCGATTTCTCGTCAACGGCATTTATCTGCATTACATCATAATTTCCGTTCGTTATCAATTTCTGCTTTTTGCCATCGCGGCTAATCCGATACAAGTGGCGCCATCCGTCTTTTTCGCTCGCCCATAAAAACTCGGCGCCGTTTTTAAACCAGTCCCAGCCGCCA
>CBFGNE010000752.1:0-2404 GCA_965649995.1 uncultured Mucilaginibacter sp. | reverse complement strand
CCGAAAACACAATAAATGCCAGTACCGATGTAATAAGCCCAAACATAAATATATTATAGGCTATACGCAGCAGGCGGTATTTTTTCCCTAATACCACGCCTTGTGCGTACACATCCTTTATCAGGCTGCCGTATAAAAAATCTTTATCATCCATCATCTTTTCCATGCCGTAGGTGTACTCCTCTAACGACATTTTATAAAAATTGCCAAAGAACAGCAGGTTTACATTTTTGGTGTCAACATCTTCGCGGGTAAACTCGCCCTTGGGTATGGATGGGCGCGTTGCCAATATGGAAAAGGTAATGGCCAGTAAGCTTATCGATAATAAAATAAACGTAGGGATGATGAGGAATTGATTTTCGCTTAGCCTCCGTAATACCAAACTGATAATGGCTGATAAAATGATGGAGTTAACGGTAATCATAATATGTGCCTTATTATCAGCCATATCACTCAGCCGCTGATGGTTTGCCGAGCTTATCCTGAACATGGTTTCAATACCTTTTTTTGGTTCTTCCACTTTTTCGTCGCCCGCTTTTTTCTTGCCCTTTTTTTCGTCGATAATTGGTACGGGGGGCACTTGAGGTTTTATGTCCTGCGGTTTGGCATCTTTTGCTTTCCCATCGGCCTTAGCTATTTTAAGTTTCAGCTCCTGGATATTTTTTTGTTTGGTTGCATTAAGTAGTACCTGGCAATAATCGGTGTGGTATTGGTGCGCCGATAAAAAAGCTACGCTTTTACGCCACCAATCCAGTTTTTTTATTTCGGTACCGTGCAGTACACTCATTTCCTTCCGAAGCAATTTATCCGTGTCGAAGAATTCTTCGGTGCCCAGGTGGTAAAGGTCGGCATCGCAAACAGTTTTTTCCAACAGGCTTAAAGGCGACTGAGGCATGCGGGTGGCCATAATACAGCCGTTAATATCAGCAATATCTTCCTCGGTTACACCAATGTTTTTGAGGTATTCGCCAGCAAGTTTAGCGCTTTCTTCCTCGTGGTTAGCTATATCTACCAAATAGCCGGTATCATGGAACCAGGCAGAAGCAACTACCACAAAGTAATCCCTATCGTTCACCTGGTAATGGTTGGCAATTTCGGTTGCCCGGTTTACCATTGTTTCGGTATGCCTTTTATCATGATAAGTAAGGCGCGGATCGGCATGGCTTTTATAGTAGGCCAGCACATATTCGCTAACCTGCTTCAGCATTTGTTGATAATTCATATTAGATGTTGTGTTAACAACCTTTTAGTAAAAATGTGTGCAAATGTAGTGTGCACAAAACAATTTATTGAGTAATTTGCTTAAACCTTATCGGTTTGGCATAAATATAATTATTAAAACAAAGCCATACACTAATGACTATATTTTTTTGTAAGCGCATATTTAAGCTATTTATTTTACTACAGTTATTTACGGCACTTGGTACAGGCACAAAGTTATTTGCGCAGACCGTTGTGGTGCCCCCCAAGGATACAGTAGCGGCTTTACCCGCCCCAAAGCCAAAGGTAGCTGTGGTTGTACCCAAGGCAGACAATTTTATACAGCGGTTTGACGATCGCACCATGATAAGCCTTGCCCTGCACCGTACGCCCCAGGCTACGCCAACGGCACGGTTCCTGTCGCGCAACCTTATGTACGGCAATATTGGTATACCTGCCGGGCTGCTGATAGGTGGCATTATCACTAACGACCGTAACATGCGCGAGAATGCGGGCTACATTGCCAGCAGCACCGCTATTAGTTTTGTTGCAACCTACCTCATTAAAAAGCTGGTTGGCCGCCCCCGCCCATTCATCCGCAATTTAAAAATAGTTCCGGTTTACATCCCGGGCGAAAGTTCGTTCCCTTCGGGGCATACTTCTACCAGTTTTTCTACCGCAATGGCGGTATCACAGGCTTACCCGAAATGGTATGTAATTGCACCTGCTTTTTTATGGGCCGGGGCTACCGGTTATTCGCGCATGTATTTGGGCGTGCATTACCCTACGGATGTGTTAGGTGGTGCGGCGCTGGGCAGCGCAACGGCAATAGCGTTGAAGCCGGCGTTTTAGTTGGTCTGAAGCTTACCTTCCAAAAGGATAGGGGCTTTCTTCGCCCTCTTTCCGCTTGCGGAGAGAGGGCCGCGCACATAGTGCCGCGGGGTGAGTCAAATAACGATGATGCGAGGCTCGCAGCACGAGTGGACTCACCCCGGGTTCGCTATCGCTGCCCGACCCTCCTACCTGCGGTAAAGAGGGTGAGCGGATAAGACAACTTCTCTCCTAATTAAGTCATAAAGAATATTTTATAGTTAAAAAAGGGCATAAAATAGTTAATTTTGTGTTAATAATCTACCAGCCACAAATGTTATCAGAACCTACCTACCTTCCGGCCCGCATAGTTGCCCCTGTTATAGAGGCGCAC
>CBFGNE010000751.1:0-2411 GCA_965649995.1 uncultured Mucilaginibacter sp. | reverse complement strand
CGACCGGTGCCAATATCTGGCCCGACTCTACCGCTCTGGACCCGCAAAGCTGGAAGCAAAGCCAAAAGTATTATAACGAAAATAAAAATCGCGTTTGGAAAACGCCGCGCGAAAAAAACAATTGGAAGGTATTTATGCTGGACTGGAACCAACCCAACATTAAATTGAAGCAATTACAGCAGATTAAATGCCCCGCATTTATCATCGCCGGAGAGCATGATGTAATAGTTGATAAGCATACTCGCCTTATTCAAAGTAATATACCGGGTTCGGAATTGTGGATAGTACCAAATTCGGGCCACGCCACGCTGATGGAACACCCCGGTGAATTTAATAAACGTGTGGACGAATTCTTTGAGAAATAACGGTTTGTCATTGTTTTTTCACAAAATAAATGTTTGAACATTTATTTTGCAAGGATGTGAAACCTTTCTATATCTTTGGTAAGTATAAAGTATTTAAACACAATTTTAAACAAAATGAAAAAGACCTTATTAATAGCCGCCGCAGCTTTATTGATGCAAACGGCTGTATTTGCCCAAACTACATGGAAGAATGATAAAGCACATTCGCATGTAACTTTCACCATCACCCACTTGGCAGTGTCTGATGTTGATGGTACTTTTAAAGATTTTGATGCAACTATTGTTGCTGCAAAGCCCGATTTTAGCGATGCTAAAGTTACTTTTGTAGCGCAAACTGCATCGGTAAATACCGAGAACGACCGCCGCGACGGCCACCTGAAAAGCGAAGATTTTTTCGACGTAGCAAAATTCCCAACCCTTAGTTTTGTAAGCACAGGTATTGCACCAGCAGGCACAGGTAAATACAAACTTACCGGTAATTTAACTTTGCATGGTGTTACCAAACCGGTTGTTTTTGATCTTGTTCACCGCGGTACGATCACAAACCCAATGAGCAAACAACCTGCGGCTGGTTTTAAAGTAACCGGAACCATCAAACGCTCTGATTTTAACTTCGGCAGCAAATTTGGTTCTCCGATGCTGAGTGATGAAGTTGAACTAAGCGCAAGCGGCGAATTTGGCCAGGCTAAATAATAAATTTTCAATCGATATACAAAAAGCGCCCTTGTGATAACCACAGGGCGCTTTTGTTTTATAGTTTGTTCAGTTTTGTTTCGTTATATGCGTGTAAACGTCATGGTTTTGCCAATAAATTTGAAATGCCAGTAGCCTTTTACTTTTAGCGCCCCATCTTTATTAATATAGGCCGAAGAACTCCAGTGCTTGCCGGCTTGCGCGTCGTAAATGATGCCACCTTCCCACGAGTTGCTCTTTGGGGAATAAACTAGTTTTTCCAGCACGTTCATGCCTAATAACTTGCGGCTACGTAAAGCAGGGTTTGGGTTATGTTTGTCGGTGGTGGTTTCCATTGCTTTTGGTCCGCCGCCATTATCAAACCACACAATTTTTGCTCTGAATTCCCCGCCTTCTTTTAAAACCTGCACTACCAGGTTTTTTTCCTGGTTTTGCCATTTGCCGCATATCTGTTCATCGGAAGCAAGGGTGCCATTCGGGGTTTTGCTATTGTGCCCCACCAATAGCAGCAATCCAAAAAAACTCAGTAAAAACGAATTACTCATAAAAACCATCGATAGGATGTGTAGTGCCCGCACAAAGCTAATGCCAAACCCTTGCATTGCCTGTATAATTGTAGTTTACGTTTTTTAGCTGAGAAATGATACACAGTTTTCAGTACAGGTGTAGGGGAAATTAAGCGGAGAATGATTTTAAAAGCAATTGTGATATTGCTTTAGTTTGGTAATCCCACGCTATTTATAGACCCCGATGCATGCTTGTAAAAGGATTTTTGTTTTGACGGTGCGGCGATAGCCTAAACAAGACCGTAGCTGGTTGCCTACTGTCCGCCGGCACAGGTTTATTTTTTTAGCGGCACCAGGTGCCTATAAGTATTGAGCATTACACCCGTTGGCGTGGTGCTTGTGCTTACAAATTCAAGTTCGCGCGCATCAAAACTTTCTGCAAAAATACGTTTGCCCCGGCCCAGCAATATCGGGTATACAATTAATACAACCTCGTCAACCAGTCCCTCATCGAGTAATACCGAGGTCAGCGATATACTTCCGGACATGATCAGATCCGGCCCATCTGTTGCTTTGAGGTTGCGGATACTGGCTATGGCATCATCGCCCAGGCTTTGTGCCGGTTCCCATTCAAGGCCGGCCGGCCGGTGGGTTACAATGTGCTTGGTTGCAGCGTTCAGTCGTGCTGCCATCGGCCCCGGTGCGCTCGGCCAAAAGCCCGACCAGGCATCATAGGTGTTGCGGCCAAGCAGTAAATCAAACTCTGCGCCATAGGCCTCCAAAAGAGATGCCAGCCCGGCGGGTGTCCTGTAAGGTGCTGACCATCCCCCGTATTCGTAGTTTTCGT
>CBFGNE010000750.1:0-2411 GCA_965649995.1 uncultured Mucilaginibacter sp. | reverse complement strand
TTTAGGCATTTAAAATCATCTGCATATTTGCACATCTAAAATCTGAAATCAACAAAAAAGCCCTCTCGTAAGATACAAGACGGCTTTTAATATTTTAGCAAAAGCTTTACCGGGTATTATTTACCCGAGATTGCATCCTTAACGTTATCGTTAGGTACAATTTGCTCTTTAAATGAGTAAGCACCGGTACGTGGCGACTTAACCATTGTAATAACTTTTGAATATTCTTTGCCTTTACCTGCTACTTTCAGCGTTGCAACTACTTTCTTTGCCATGTCGTTTTAATTTTGAATGATTGAATTAGTGAATGAGCGATCAAGAGAATTTAAATCGCCGATAACCTATCAATCAATTATTATTTAATTTCTTTGTGAACGGTTACTTTACGTAATACCGGGTTGAATTTTTTCATCTCCAAACGTTCGGTTGTGTTCTTTTTGTTTTTGGTGGTAATGTAGCGAGACATACCCGGCATGCCGCTGGTTTTATGCTCTGTGCATTCTAAAATTACCTGTACCCTGTTGCCTTTCTTAGCCATCTTGTATATTGTTTTGAGTTTTGGGTATTAAGCGCTGAGTTTAATACTCACCACTCGCTACTCATCACTATGCTTTATTAAATAGAACCTTTTTTTACAAACTTGTTAATACAAGCGGTAATACCCAGTTTGCTGATAGTTTTAACAGCAGAAGTAGATACCTTTAAAGTGATCCATTTATCTTCTTCAGGGATATAAAATTTCTTAAGCTGTAAGTTTGGATAGAACTTACGTTTGGTTTTAGCGTTCGAGTTTGATACGCTGTTACCGTTCATGTAGCCTTTTCCTGTTAGATCACAAATTCTTGACATGACAAATATTTTTTTAATTCTCGCTCTTCTCCTAAAAAGAGTTTGCAAATATCAGGTTTTTAAAGCAAATAGGCAATAGCGATTTGTAAAATATTTTAAAAAGATTTTCGGGGCCTTTAAGCACGCGCTACGTCCTCCGTTTTGCTCCTCTTCTGCACGGCATGGATGGCTGTAATTGGCTATAATCCTACTAATTTATTTTATTTCGATTTAACAACCAACGTTGCCGGTGCCAACCCCTCGGATGTTGCCGTGAAGGTTATAGCACCTGCCTGCTCCTTCCCCTGCACTATTGCTAATGCCAGCCCGTGGAATGCCTTGCGGTAATCTGCTTTAAAAGGGTCATGGCTTACCGGGTCGCCGTTATCTACGCTGGCTATGCTACCCACGCCCGAGATTTTAAATTTCACCAGGTTATCGGCATTGGGCACCAGGTTGCCATCCTTATCCAAAACCCTAACAGTAATAAAAGACAGGTCTTTGCCATCAGCTTTTATGTTGCTCCTGTCGGCAACCAATTCTATTTTGGCGGGGGCTCCGGCCGTATTTATCACTCTGGTAAGAACTATTTTACCATTTTTGCGCGATACCGCCTTTAGCGTACCCGGCTCGTATTTCAACCGCCACATTACGTGCAGATCGTCGCCGGTTTTCTTTTTGATGCCTACCGATTTACCATTGAGATAAAGCTCCACCTCGTCGGCATTATTGTAATAGGCCCAAATATCCACGGTTTTGCCGGCCTCCCAGTTCCAATGGGGGAAGATGTGCAGCACAGTTTTGTTTGTCCACTCGCTTTGGTACATATAATACACATCCTTGGGGAAACCAGCCAAATCTATCACCCCGAAGTAAGAGCTGCGCGAGGGCCAGCTATACGGCGTTGGTTCGCCCAGATAATCGAAACCTGTCCACACGAACATGCCCGATAGCATTTCGTACTTTTTCATCACCTTCCAGGTAGCTTCGTGGGTAGAGCCCCAGGGTGGCCGCACGTTATCATAAGCCGAAACATTGTTGCCCTCGCGTTCAAACGGCTTATCCCATTGCGGGGGCCATATCCGGATACTGTCTGAAGGCATATCGTAATAGCCGCGTGTTTCCAGCCCCGAAGTGGTTTCGGTAGCGATGAACTTCTTGCCGGGATACCGTTTATGGAAACCTGCGTACTCGTTTTCGTGGTAGTTATAACCAATCAGATCCAACGCGCCCGAAGCAATGATGTTGCTGGTCACGCTCGGGTCATTATTAGCAGATGTAATAGGCCTGGTCTTATCCAGCGTGCGTACTATGGCTGCCAACTCGCGTGCTATTACGCGGCCAACGGTATCAGTTTTGCTGTACTGCTCGCCAATTTCGTTGCCAATACTCCAGATGAATACCGAAGGGTGGTTACGGTCGCGCAGGATCTGATCCTCCAGGTCGCGCTTATGCCATTCGTCCCAGTACAGGTGGTAGTCGTACTTGGTTTTCTTCATCTTCCACATATCAAAGGCCTCGTCCATTACAATAAAGCCCATCTTGTCGCACAAGTCGAGCAGTTCGGGTGCGGGCGGGTTATG
>CBFGNE010000749.1:0-2413 GCA_965649995.1 uncultured Mucilaginibacter sp. | reverse complement strand
AAAAAGGTCATCTATGTACATCAAACAATCGGGTTTGTATTTTCGTTGTTGCTTGCTTTCCGTATTAATTCGGCTTATGACCGCTGGTGGGAAGGGCGTAAAATTTGGGGAAGTTTGACTAATAACAGCCGCAACCTTGCCCTTAAGTTAAGGCATATTATAACCGAAAATGAGTTTGCCTTTTTCAATTATGCCATTCCGTTTTACTCCCGCAGCCTGCGCGACCACCTGCGCGATATTTACCAACCCGAACATCAAAGCTTTATCTCCATCGACCCTAAAAAACATGTACCTAACCAGGTAGCATCGGCCATCATTAAAGAAGTTTACCGGCTAAATAAGGAAGGCCAGATAAACCCGGAGCAGTTGGTGAGTATAACTACTGAAATTACTTCATTTACAGATAATTGCGGTGCATGCGAGCGTATAAAAAAAACACCGATACCATTCTCGTACAGCGTCTTTATCAAAAAGTTTATCTTTACTTATATCATGACACTGCCTTTTACCTGGGCGTTCGACTTAAAGTATTTTATTATGCCGATCATCGGGTTCATCTTATTTGTTTTTGCCAGTATTGAATTAATAGCCGAAGAAATAGAAGACCCTTTTGGGTTTGATGCTAACGATTTGCCGGTAGATAATATCTGCGAAAACATCGAAAAACATGTCGGCGAGATATTTGCCTGATCAACTTCCGAATGCTCAAAATAGCTTACGACCCTATATACGCTCATCCATTACCACCGGGGCACCGTTTTCCGATGCTAAAATATGAGCTGATACCCGCCCAGCTTTTACACGAAGGTCTTATAGCCGAAGAAAATATCGTTTCGCCGACGGAGTTAGATGAAACCACCATATTGTTAAGCCACGATAAGTGCTATTGGGAGCAATTACGCAATTTAACCTTACCGCCCAGGGAGCAACGCCGCATCGGTTTTCCACTCTCTGCACAGCTTGTTGAGCGCGAAATACGCATAGCCAAAGGTACTATAGATGGCTGCCATATCGCTTTAGAGCATGGAATAGCTTTTAATGTTGCCGGCGGGACGCACCACGCAGGAAGTAATTGGGGCGAAGGGTTTTGTATGCTGAACGACCAGGCGATAGCAGCTAATTATTTACTATTCAATAATTTATGTAGGTCTATTTTAATTGTTGATTTAGATGTGCACCAAGGGAACGGCACCGCTGAAATATTTGAAAACGAGCAGCGGGTGTTCACTTTTTCGATGCATGGCGATAAAAATTTCCCCTTCCGCAAGGAGCAGTCGGATCTGGATATCCCGCTGGATGACGGCATTGGAGACGAAGAATACCTTACCATCTTAAAAAACACTTTACCTGGCGTTATTGATAGCCATCAACCTGATTTTATCTTTTACCTGTCTGGAGTGGATGTTTTAGCATCAGATAAATTAGGCAAGCTCTCTCTAAGCAAAGAAGGCTGCAAAGAGCGCGATAGTTTCGTGTTTTCGCAATGCAAAAGCCGCGGCATTCCCCTTCAAGTAAGTATGGGCGGCGGCTATTCGCCCAACATTAAGGATATTGTTGATGCACATTGCAACACCTACCGGGTGGCAAACGAGTTGTATTTTTAATCAATAATCACTGTCAGCTTATTCCGCTTGCTAATAACCTGGAAACGGTAAAACAACATTACCGAAGCAGACATTAGCCCGCACACCAGCCCGTACCAAACGCCTGTTACACCAAGCCCAAGATGTATGCCCAGCAGATAGCCGACAGGCAAACCAATAATCCAGTACGATATAAAGGTGATAACCGTGGGGATATTAACATCACCAATTCCACGTAATACGCCGAGCCCAACCACCTGCGTGCCATCGAACAATTGAAAGAATGCTGCAACTATAAGTAGCTGTTCTGAAATAGCTATAACGCTTTTATCTGTAGTATAAATATAAGGAAGCGCATGGTTAAACAATGTAAATATGATAGCCGTACAGCTCATAAAAACAATTACGATGTGATAATTGGAGATGGCCGAAAGCCGCAGGTGGTGATGATTTCCCGAGCCAAAGTAGTTACCGGAGCGTACGGCCGCTGCCGACGAGATACCGCTTGCCATCATGTAAGTAATAGCCGCAAGGCTGATAGCTACCTGGTGCGCTGCTTGTGGGATAGGCCCTATTATGCCAATTAATATTGCGGCGGCGCCAAAAGCGCTCACTTCAAAGGTATACTGCAATGCCACCGGGGCGCCAATTTTTAATATCTGTAAACCGCGTAGCCTATCTACATTGCGCACAGTAAAGTCCTGTAGGTATTTACGGAAGATAGGGGAGCGCAATACATAAAAAGCCATAACAATAGCCATCACCGACCTATCGATAAGAGTGCTTAGCCCCACGCCGCGAATACCCATTGGAGGGATGCCAAACAGCCC
>CBFGNE010000748.1:0-2414 GCA_965649995.1 uncultured Mucilaginibacter sp. | reverse complement strand
AAATAAAATAGAGATAGAGGCGCGCTCGCTGATCCGCACCGTGCGTACCATTAATCGTTTTGACAGCTATATCCTAAAAAATATCGAATGGGTATTCTTCAGCAGTAAAAATGCGGTAGAATACTTTTTCCAGCTGAACCCAACCTTCCCTAAAAAGGTAAAATTTGGGGTAATGGGGACCGGATCGGAAGACATGCTGCGCAAGAACGGGCATTTTGCCGATTTTGTGGGCGAGAGTACCGATACGGCAGACGTAGCAGCAGATTTTGCCGCAGTTGCCAATGGCACAGCTATCTTGTTTCCGGGTGCAGATAACCCCATGCGGAGTATCCAGCAAGGCTTATCAGCAGAAACAAAAATCATCGACCTGCCGGTTTACGAAACCGTATTAGAAGAAAACGTACAGCCAACCGGTGCAGATGTACTGGTATTTACCAGCCCAAGCAATGTGGAGGCCTATTTTGTAGATAACCTGCTGCAGCCACAGCAAAAAGTGATAGCCATAGGCAAATCAACCGGCAAAAAGTTCGAAGAAATGGGTTTAAGCTACAAGCTCCCCTTCTCTCCGGACTAAATAGGGCTGGCAGAAGCGGTGTTTGGCATTTAATATATCATTAAGTCATTGGGTCATTGAGTCATTAGTAAGGGTGGCAATGACGCAATGACTCAATGACCCAATGAATAAGTAATGTTACAACGACCAAGAAGAAATAGGAAGAGTGAAGTTATCCGCCAGATGGTGCAGGAAACGCATGTTAGCGCGGCTAACCTGATATTCCCGCTGTTTATTGTAGATGGCGAAAACCAGAAGAGCGAAGTGGCATCTATGCCGGGTATCTTCCGTTATTCGGTAGATAATTTGCTGCGCGAGGTGGAAAGCTGCATGAATTTGGGCTTGAAATCATTTGACTTGTTCCCAAATATCCACGACGATTTTAAGGATAAATACGCAACCGAAAGCTACCGCGAGGAAAGCCTTTACCTGCGCGCCATCCGTGCAGTAAAAAAGGAATTCCCGGAGGCCTGCGTTATTACCGACGTAGCCATGGACCCCTACAGCAGCGACGGGCACGATGGTATTGTAGAGAACGGCGAGATCCTGAACGACGAAACTTTAGAGGTATTAGGCAAAATAGCCCTTGCCCACGCCCGCAGCGGCGCGGATATCATCGCCCCAAGCGATATGATGGACGGCAGGGTTGGCTACATCCGCAAAACGCTGGATGATGCCGGTTTTACCAATGTATCTATCATGTCGTACTCGGCAAAATACGCCAGTGCTTTTTATGGACCCTTTAGGGATGCCCTCAATTCGGCACCAAAATTTGGCGATAAAAAAACCTACCAGATGAACCCCGCCAACCAGCGCGAAGCTTTGATAGAAGCTAACCTGGATGAACTGGAAGGCGCTGATTTCCTGATGGTGAAACCCGCCCTTGCTTACCTGGATGTAATAAAACTGATAAAAGATAACACCGAATTGCCGGTTGCTGCCTACAATGTAAGCGGAGAATACGCCATGATAAAAGCCGCTGTACAAAACGGCTGGCTAAATGAGCAACGCGCCACCATGGAGGTGCTCACCAGCATCCGTAGGGCAGGGGCGACTGCAATATTAACGTATCACGCAAAGGAAGTGTTATTGAATAAGTGGCTGTAAGCCCCACCCAACCCTCCCCGGTAGGGAGGGCTTAAGAACTTTTAAAATCAAAAGTCTCCCCTACCGGGGGAGATTTAGAGGGGGCTAATAATGCAAATACCCGATATCAGCAGAGCAAAATCTGCAGAACTGTACGAGAAAGCAAAAACGTATTTCCCCGGTGGGGTAAACTCGCCTGTGCGGGCCTTTAAATCTGTTTACGGCACCCCGCTTTTTATTGAGAAAGGCGATGGTAGCCATATTTGGGATGCCGACGGCAACGAGTTCATCGATTTTTGCTGCTCGTGGGGGCCGCTTATTTTGGGGCATAACCATGCATCCGTGCGTAACAAGGTGATGGAGGTTATGCAAAAGGGTATGTCGTTTGGTGCGCCTACCGCTTTGGAGAATGAACTGGCCGAGCTTATCCTCAGCAACAATAAATACATCCAGAAAATACGTTTTGTAAGTTCGGGTACCGAGGCGGTGATGTCGGCCATCAGGCTGGCGAGAGGCTATACTAAACGCGATAAAATATTGAAGTTTGAGGGCTGCTACCACGGGCATACCGATGCCTTGCTGGTAAAAGCAGGCTCTGGCCTGGTGACCTTTGGCGAAACTTCTTCGGCAGGCGTACCCAAAGCCTTTGCCGACGAAACCATCGTGGTAGCGCTGAATGATAAGGGCGCCGTATTAAAAGCTTTCGAAGATTTTAAAGATCAGATAGCTGTTGTTATCATCGAACCTATCCCGGCCAATAACGGGCTGCTGCTGC
>CBFGNE010000747.1:0-2426 GCA_965649995.1 uncultured Mucilaginibacter sp. | reverse complement strand
CTCCAGACCAACCAGGGTCTCGGCTCGCTCGCGGGTCTCGCCGGTGCGACTGGCGCAGCCGGTGCTGGCGCGCTCGGCGGTCTCGGCGCGCTCGGTGGCCTCGGCGGGTTCGGCGGCGTTCAGCGTCAGGACGTCGGTACGAAGATCAAGGTCAAGCCTCACCTCAACGACTCGAACGAGGTCCGCCGGCGAACGTTTGGTTGGCCTGGTCTCCAGCGATTTTATCTCGAAAATAGCCTTTATGCAATCCTGTAAGAATTTTTCTGCATCGCCCTGTTGCGTAAAACGCTCCGCTAATTCAGCTTTAAAAGCGTTTTTACCTTGGCCAAATATGGCTACTATTTTAAATGCAGCCTCTGATTTAAACTTATTTACTTCGCGCTCGCGGTCTACAATTAAACGTACGGCAACTGATTGTACACGCCCGGCAGAAAGGGATGGTTTTACCTTTTTCCACAACACGGGAGACAGTTCGAAACCAACCAGCCTGTCTAAAACACGGCGGGCTTGTTGGGCATTTACCAAATTGTAATCTATTTTGCGCGGATTTTCTATAGCACGTAAAATAGCCGGCTTGGTTATCTCGTGGAATACAATGCGTTTGGTGCTTGCATCTTTCAGGTTTAAAGTATCAAATAAGTGCCAGGAAATAGCCTCTCCTTCACGGTCCTCATCGGATGCGAGCCACACCATGTCTGCTTCTTTAGCTAATTTCTTTAATTCGCTCACTACCTGCTTCTTATCGGCAGGTACTTCGTATTTTTGTGCGAAGTTATTGTTGATATCAATGGCATCTTCAGACTTCACCAGGTCGCGGATATGGCCGTAGCTCGATTTTACGGTAAAGTCTTTGCCGAGGTAACCTTCGATGGTTTTGGCTTTCGCCGGAGATTCAACTATGAGTAAATTTTTAGCCATTTAAGCGGGTTGTTTTTGCAAAGAAAACATAAAATGCGGTAGAAACGCAAATTGTTTTTGTAAGTGTGTTATTGAATCTTAGTTGTTAAGGTTGTTTTTTTGGTATTTTTGACGATATAGTCAGCCTCAATTTATATAGCAACTCTATCGCTTTTTTATGTAATTCTTAGTTTTTTTGCGAGATAGAATGTAAGGATTAGGTTACAGCAATAAAGATCAATACTCAATATGTTTTGGGCGTTGCCTGCGGCCCGCGCTATCCGTTACAACTCCTCATTCCATGCTGCTGATAGAAGCAGCATTACATTCCGGGGTTTCCACTACTATCGCTAACGCGGAGCTACGGTTGTCCTACAATAAAAAACCGCCGCCTAATAAATCATTGCCTTCGTAGAAAACTGCCGACTGGCCGGGTGCTATACCCGATACCATATGGTCGAAGGATACTTTCATATGGTCGCCTATTTGCACTATTTTGCTTTCGGTACCTGCATCTTTATAGCGGATCTTTGTAATTGCTTCTATCGGCTCCGGGATGCTTTCGTATTTAACCAGGTTAAGGTTGCGTACCCATGCTTCTTTCTTTTCCAGTTCTTCGGGTGTACCTAAAACTACGGTATTGGTAACCGGGTCTATTTTGGTAACAAACATGGGCTTGCCTAAAGCAATGCCAAGGCCTTTACGCTGGCCAATGGTATAAAAAGGGTAACCCTGGTGTTTGCCAACGATGGTGCCATCGGTCAATACAAAATTGCCGGGGCCAACACGCTCGTCCAGGTCTTCAACTTTATGCCTTAAAAACGAGCGGTAGTCGTTATCCGGCACAAAGCATATCTCGTAACTTTCGCTTTTACCTGCAAGCTCCAACTGCCCCATGTCTACGGCCATCTGGCGTATTTCGGGTTTAGAAAAACTGCCTAAAGGGAATTTGGTACGCGCCAGGTTGCGTTGCGATACGCCCCATAGCACGTAGCTTTGGTCTTTATTTTCGTCTTTACCTTTAGATATCACATAACGGCCGCTATCCTGCTGGCGGATGTTGGCATAATGCCCGGTGGCAATAAATTCGCAATCCAGTTTATCGGCACGTTTTAATAATGCCTCCCATTTAATATGGGTATTGCACAGCACGCATGGGTTTGGGGTGCGGCCGGCCAGGTATTCGTCAACAAAGTTATCGATCACAAAATCACCAAACTCGTTGCGGATATCCAGTATATAATGCGGGAAACCATAGCCAACGGCCAATGCGCGTGCATCATTAATACTATCCAGGCTACAGCAGCCTGTTTCTTTTGAGCTGCCGCCGGAAGAGGCGTAGTCCCATGTTTTCATGGTAAGGCCTATCACTTCGTAGCCCTGTTCGTGCAGCATCACTGCCGCTACCGAACTATCGACCCCGCCGCTCATGGCCACTAATATTCTTCCGTGCTTGCTCATATTGGGCGCAAAGATAAGGCTTTACGGCGGATTATGGGTCAGGGGAGGGTAAAATGCTGCTTACGTTC
>CBFGNE010000746.1:0-2437 GCA_965649995.1 uncultured Mucilaginibacter sp. | reverse complement strand
TCGTATTTACCGGTTATCTCGGTATAATTGGTTGGGTACTGGTGCACAGCGAGGGCAATCGCGGGAATAATAATAGCTGATGCCTTCACCGCATAACCTATCCCCTTGCTTCGGAAATTGTACAGGGGCGAATTGCCTTTTTCCACCAGGAAGAAATCTACCAGGCGGCGGTACTCCAACAGGATGAGGTATATTACGGCAAGCAACTCGAGGGCAACGTATACCTGTACCAATAAGTTAAGGTAGTAGAGATCAAGCAACATGATATTCAGCAGCATCGGCAGCAACACAAAGGCGCCCACCAACCGGGTTTTGCGGAATAGCAATAGCGCGCCGCCCAAAATTTCGATGCAGGCAATAATATCCACCATAGAGTGGTAGCGCCCCATAAAGGCCCACATCAGCATTTCGTTAGGGATGGCAGTAAAAGGGTCATCCAGCATCCCCAAGGGCACGTAAAATTGCAGGTGGCAAAATTTCTGGCCACCAAACATGATCATATCCAGCGCGAGGGTGTAGCGCACGGCATTTTGCCAAAAGGCGGTGTAATGGGTTACGTCGATAGTGCCCTTTGTGGCTTTGCTTTTCCAAACAAATATTAAACTACAAACAGTGAGAAAGTACCCTGCTGTAATACCATAAAGCAATACCGGCGATATATTTTCGCCAACAGCAACACGGACAGCCCGGGCAAAAACAATAGCGCCCAATACGGCAGCAATAAAAGCAGCAAGGGCAAGCGGGGAGAAAGGTTTACGTTCCATAATACATTGTGTTTATTGATTGGCACAATGTTAGGGTTTGAAGCAATGCGTGTCGTTCGGGATTATCCAACGGGACACATTCTTGCTGTAGAGACGCAATATTTTGCGTCTCCCCCGTGCAAAACATTAACACAAGCTATTGCAACCACACCGTTTGCGTAAAGGCCCCGTTCGCCGCGGCGTCCCAAATCTCCAGGCGTACCCACTTGCGGCCTTTCAAATTAAGCTTAATGGTAAATGTGCGGGCGCCAAATGCCTCGGTGCTTGTAAGGTCGATACGTTTGCGGAAAACTGTTTTTCCATCGCCCGAAATTATTTCAGCAAAATTCAGGGGGAAGGTCCAGTCTGCTTTAAAACTAATGTTGCAGCTTCCGTTTGCCGGTAGTTTGATGGTACTGCCGATAGCGTAGCCATTTACGTTAAAATCGGGTATGAGCACCTCTCCGGTTGTGGAGAAGAAATTGCCTGTATGCAGGGCATCTAACACCGGTTGCCAACCTTCTTTAAATTCGGGCATCTTGCTTAGGTGCAGGTAATTAATGTTCATGTGGGCGTACATCTCGTTTTCGGGCGTAACGGTAAACAAGTCGGCCTCTGACAATATTTTCTTTTGCAGGCCCCAGTTATTCATATCGTCCATCAGGTCGAGCACGCGTTTTCCCAGTCGTGGCTGAGACAGGTCGGCGGGCATGGCTTTCCAGGCTGCCCCTAAAAAAGCATCGGACCTGAAAAACTCTTCGTCTTTGTACTTGTCAGGATAACCGGTTGAGCCTTTGGTGCGTGCGTGGGCGGTCCAGGCCAACCCATTTTCGGCTTTCAATAAAGCCAGCATATCATTTTTATCGCCAATATGGTACACCTTGCCGTGTTCAACATCGGTAGTTGCAAAGGGCTGCCCGGCATTGCGCGACATGATCCAGTAAACCGGTTTCGGGAAAAATTGCAGCCAGTGCCCGCCAAAAAATTCATTGGGTTCTTCGCCCGGCAACAACAGGAACCCGGGCGATGATAAGCGCCTGCATTGCTCAAATAACGCGCTTAGCTCCTGGAGCCGTTTATCTTCGGGGCCTTTAGGGTGCGCGGTGTAATGAAATTCGGCCAGGTGAACAATGTTTACGTTCAGCTTTTTAAATACGTCAACAAAAGCGGGCTTCTCCGGTATGGCTTTGCCTGCCAGCACAGTGCTCATAATAAATTCATTATGAAAATGGCTGGCCATTGTTTTATAGCCGGGCAGCGGCTTATAGGCGTCGTTATGGGTAAAGCGCTTTACCTGGTCCAGTACGCTGGCTGCATCGCCCGCGTTTAGCAAGCAAAAGAAATTGAGCCGCTGTTTGGTACCGGGCGGCGCATTAAACCAGGGCACGAAACGTTTGTCGCCATTTAGCTCCTGCCTAATGCCCATCCCGAAACCATTAAGCAAATTGCGGTAATGATTACCATACCACACGAATTTCAGATTGAAGGCCTCATCCAGCGGATAAAAATACTGGTGGGGTGCCGGGAAAACGGCTATACTGCCGGTAGGATTACTGCCAATAACGGCACGATATTTTACCGCCAGGTTTATGGCGGTATCGGGTACGATGGTTGTGCTTTGCAACGAATCGTAAACATTGCTCCAGCTTACCTTATTAACCGGCGCTCGGCTGCTTACCAGCCCCGCATCGTAA
>CBFGNE010000745.1:0-2442 GCA_965649995.1 uncultured Mucilaginibacter sp. | reverse complement strand
CTTTGGATGATCTCGTTGGCTTGGCCGGCTTTAGTTATCAGCCCAACTGCGCCTGTTAGTACACCTGCTTGTGTTTTAACGGCTTCGGCAAATTCTACCTGATACCCCGGTTTGAGCGGGATGCGAGCGCCTGCTATATTACCGCCAGTGCTGCAATCTATCAGGTCTACGCCTTTATCCAATAATGTTTTGGCTAATGCTACCGTGTCGTCTACGGCCCAGCCGCCCTCGGTCCATTCAGTAGCAGAGAGGCGCACAAACAAAGGGTACTCTTCCGGCCAAACTTCATTTATGGCATCAATGATCTCCAGCAATAAACGGATACGGTTTTCAAAGCTGCCGCCATACCCATCGGTACGCTGGTTGCTTATTGGCGATAAAAACTGGTGTATGAGGTAGCCATGTGCGCCATGCAGCTCTATTACTTTAAAACCAGCTGCTAATGCGCGCAGAGCTGCCGATTGAAAATCTGTTATTATTTTCGCGATGCCTTGCCTGTCGAGCTCTAATGGCGCTTCTTCGGGGGGGGTAAATGGGATAGCGCTTGGGGCTACTGCGCTCCATCCGTTTTCCTCATCAGAAGGAATCTGTTTGCCACCAAGCCATGGCTGTAAGTGGCTTGCCTTGCGGCCGGCGTGGTTGAGCTGTATCCCTGCAGCAGCGCCTTGTTCTTCTATAAAATTGGTTATCTCTTTTAGCTTGGCAATGTGTTCATCTTTCCATATTCCGAGGTCGGCAAAGGAGATGCGGCCCTCCGGCGATACAGCGGTGGCTTCGGTAATAACCAGGCCGGCACCACCAACTGCACGGGCGCCTAAATGCACCAGGTGCCAGTTATTTGCGAAACCATCAACGCTGGAGTACTCGCACATGGGCGACACTACAATACGGTTTTTTAATTCGATACTTTTTATTTTTAATGGCGAAAATAGATGCGGCATGGTGTTATTTTTCCGCAAATATGGCAAGTAACATTTACAGCTATCTCACGGTTTTGTAAAATAGGAGGGGTGATAGGGGTATTGCCCGGTGATGAAGGCCCGCGCCTTCCTGCCCATATTTAGGGTGTTGAATTGCCGTCGTTAAGTTTGGCAGTTTCTTTTTTACTTATCACCAGAAGCACCTCGTCGTTATCCAACAGTAAATAGCCTTGTTCGTAGCAATAAAAGTAACGCGCGCCTGCCTGGGTTTTATAGCTGCTGGTAAAGTACTCGAAATCGAAGCCGTTCTTCAGCATTTTCTCCCGGGTGGTTTTTGTTTTGCCCGATGGGTTCAGCTCCTCAATGATGCGGCGATTACGTCGCAATATATTATTGATATTGCGCACTAAATTGTAACTATTGCTGTTGAGTTGGTTATTATAGTTATTGCGGCACAGGTCGTTACAGAATTTTTTATCCGCACGCCCACGCAGAACAGTTCCGCAGTCTAAACAGGTTCTTTCGGTATTCACTCGATAAAGATAGGGTATTATTTATCCGTTTGCAAACGTTTGCAAACGGATACAATCGTTTATAAGCATTTATTACCCGACTAAAATTTCCGCCCCGCCACAACTTTGTACTGTCAATTAATCGGATACAATTTAAAAATTAAACAAGATGACAGCATTGAAAAACAGCGTAAGGCTGATTGGTAACCTGGGGATGGACCCCGAAGTAAAAACATTCGACAATAACCGTAAACTGGCACGCCTATCTATCGCTACAACAGATAGCTACAAAAATGATAAAGGCGAAAAGGTGACCGAAACGCAGTGGCACCAGATCATATTTTGGGGTGCACAGGCAAACCTTGCCGAGAGCTATTTAAAGAAAGGGGATGCGGTAATTATAGAAGGCAAATTGGCCAGCCGTAATTACAATGATAAAGACGGCGTAAAACGTTACGTAACAGAGATTGTGGTAAATGAGTTTGTAAAGATGGGAAGTAAGGCGTAAGGAAATTTAGCTTCCGTTGGCTTGGAAACCGACGGCGATGAAGGTGGGTTATGGCTTGTTGATGGGTAGTAAGACGAGACAAGGATAGCCAGAACCCCACCTTCATTGCCGTCTCATTTATAGGACGGCCGTTTAAGGCGTAGTAACCGCTACCGGCAACACTTTTCCGTTAAAAAACCTGTGCCCGGTAACTGCAAAGTCGGCAATGTATTTGCCCATTTCAAAAGCCATCACCGGCGATTCGTAGCCGGGGAAAGCCTGTTCCAGCATTTCGGTTTGTGCCGAGCCAAGGGCAAGGCAATTTACTTTAATACCCTGTGGTAGCAATTCCTGCGCCAGGCACTCGGTTAGGGTATGTAAAGCAGCTTTACTGGCCGAGTAAGCGGCAAGCCCCACAAATTTGGCGCTTCCCTGGAAGGCGCCCATGCTGCCAATGTTAACAATGTGCGAACCTTCGAACATAAAGCCCAGCAGGCTTTGTATAATGCGCACGTGCCCAATG
>CBFGNE010000744.1:0-2446 GCA_965649995.1 uncultured Mucilaginibacter sp. | reverse complement strand
CCTTTACAAGCCATGGGGTACCGAAGCGCGTTAAGTCTGAAGCAGCGCCTTCGTCCAGCACAAACTCTACATGGTCGGATAGCTGTAAAAACGTAGCAGGCACTTCGCCGGAGATCTCGCCTTCTACGGCTTTGCGCACGATTGGCGCTTTTTTGGCGCTCCAGGCAATCAGGATGATCTCGCGGGCCTTGAATATGGTTCCTACGCCCATGGTGATGGCTTTAGTAGGCACGTTCTGCTTGCCGCCGAAATCGCGCGAAGCATCGCGGCGGGTCAGGTCGTCAAGCGTCACCAGCCTGGTGCCCGAGTTTGGCGCAGAGCCCGGCTCGTTAAAGCCGATGTGCCCTGTGCGGCCGATGCCCAGCAATTGCAGGTCCAGGCCGCCCAGGTCTGACAGTTGCTTTTCGTAATCCAGGCAAAAGGCGGCAACGTCCTCCTGCGCCAGGGTGCCATCGGGGATATGCACTTTCCTTTTATCGATGTCGATATGGTTGAACAGGTTCTCGTTCATGAAAGTAACGTAACTTTGCGCTGCATCCGGCTTCATGGGGTAGTACTCGTCCAGGTTGAAGGTCACCACATCCTTAAACGACAGCCCCTCTTCCTTGTGCAGGCGTATCAACTCGGCATAAACGCCAATAGGCGTAACGCCTGTTGCCAGCCCTAAAACCGTTTGCTGCCCTAAAGCCTGTTTATCGCGGATCAGCCTGGCTATCCTTGCTGCTACTGCCAGCGATGCCGAATGCTGGCTTGCATAAACGCTCACCGGCAGCTTCTCGTAGCGTGTCTCTTCCAGTAAATTTAATCTTGCCATAAATGTTGGTTTGGGTTGTAATTGGTATACAATGGGTAAAACAAATATATAGGATATTTATATACAGGGCATTTTAATTTACATTTGTGCATAGCCCTAAAACAAGAGTTAACATATGTCGCCATTGAATAAAAACCTGCAAAAATTGTTTGCCATAGCCCAAAAAGAAGAGCGGCTGGGCATTGGGCTGATGTCGGGCACCTCGCTGGATGGCTTGGATATCGCACTTTGCAGTTTTAGCGGCTATGGCTTGCAAACGCAGTTTAAACTCATCAATTTTATCACCGCACCTTACCAGGACAACTTTAAAAAAGAAGTGCAGCAGGTATTTGCCCAAAAGCAAGTGAGTTTGGAGAAGGTAACTTTGCTGAATGCTTACATCGGCACCTTCCATGCGGAATTGATACTACAGGCACTGGCGGAGTGGCGGGTTAACCCGGCTGATGTGGATTTCATAGCCAGCCACGGGCAAACCATTTACCATGCGCCAAAGCGGCTACATCAGCAAAAAAATTACGGCAACGCCACCCTGCAGATCGGCGATGCCGACCATATTGCCGTAAACACCGGTATATTAACCATCAGCGATTTCCGCCAGAAACATATTGCCGGCGGCGGCGAAGGCGCACCTTTGGCCTTATATGGCGACGTACTTTTAGGCAGTAAACCCGGCGAAAACCGCATCCTCCTCAACATCGGCGGTATTGCCAACCTTACCTATCTGCCGGCCGATGCAGATCATAGTAAAGTGATGTGTACCGATATTGGCCCGGGCAACACGCTTATAGATGCCGCCTGCCGCGCGTATTTTGACAGGCCTTTCGATGAGGATTCGGCAATAGCCTACTCGGGTACGGTAAACGAGGTTTTGTTAGATGCCCTTTTGCACCACCCGTTCTTTACCGATACCCTGCCTAAAACTACCGGGCCTGAATTGTTCAATTTAACATTTGTTGCCGATGCGCAACAAGCCACCCGTACCTTAAATTTAGCCAAGGCCGACCTGGTTGCTACGCTCAGCGCCTTTACGGGACGCAGTATCGCCAACTTTATACGTTCAAATTTTAACCACCCTGATATTAAACTTTTCACCAGCGGCGGCGGGGCAAGAAACCCCTTTGTGGTGGAATATATAAAGAAGGCATTACCCGGCGTATCGATAGCCGTTACGAGCGAACTTGGGATAAACCCGGATGCAAAAGAGGCCATACTTTTTGCCCTGCTGGGCAACGAAGCACTATGCGGCGAGCCGATGGAGATAGGTAATAACCCCAAGGTGTTGATGGGAAAATTCAGTTTTTCGGGATAAAGTCAATTCCATAGGGAATGCACAGAAAAACAAAGAAAAACACCGAAAAAGCTCGGGAATTCCCCTGTTATTTCGCGGGTAAATAAACATCCAAACTGCATCCGAAAAAAACTTTTATCCTTATATTCGAACCAAATTTTCATACCCATGGCTTTATACAAATTCCTCCTGCTGCTCCACTCCGGCTTCCGGTATATCGTAATGATACTATTACTGCTGGCTATCCTGCAATCGTTCGCCGGCTGGCTTAGTAAAAAAGAGTATACCGAAGGCAACCGCAAGGTTAACCTGTTTGCCTTAATTTCGGCCCATACGCAGCTTTT
>CBFGNE010000743.1:0-2462 GCA_965649995.1 uncultured Mucilaginibacter sp. | reverse complement strand
CCTGTTATAGAGGCGCACTTTAAAAAGCACCTGCTGGAAGCATTGGCCATTAAAGATATTAATTTAGCCACCGCGCCGGATAGCGTCATTATTGAGGCAGTGATAGATATTGGTTTTTGGGCCAGCCTACGCCGCGAGGAAGGGCATTCGCCAAAAATATCGCTGGCGCTTTTAAGCCCCGATCAATCAGACAAACCCCTAATTTTTGGGCAGAAGCTTAGGCTAACCCCGCAAAACCTGATAAAACTTGCGCCTGCTGTGGAGCAGCCCGGCATACATTTAGGTGTTTGGCCCGAGGGCGACGACCTGTTTATATGGGGTACTACCCACAGCATCCCATCTATTTGTTTTGTGCTGGAGGTGATAGAGCCGGGGCTGCTGGTGATAAAACACCGCAGGGTAGATGGTTTTGGCAAATACGTAAACATCGCCGTTTTACAGGGCGACCAGATAAAAGTTTTGGATGAGGTTACCATGGGCGTAGCCGATTGCCCGGTGCTGCTAAAATCGTTGGCCAATATGCCGCTCCCCTCTTTTATGGGCGAATCCTTCAACGTGCTGGTGCAGTTAGCTGCATCTATGCGGGTGCATGGCAAAGGCGGTTTAGTTGCCATTGTACCCCAGGGTACCGATAAATGGCACGAATCGGTAGTGCACCCTATAAAATACCCGGTTACCCCTGCTTATGGTGCAATATCCGAGTTATTGGCGTTAACCGAAACCGAACGAAAAAAGCTGGAATGGCAGGAAGCCCTATTGCAAGCTATTGATTTGATAGGTGGCTTTACAGCTGTGGACGGCGCAACTATCATCACCAATAAATACGACCTGCTGGCATTTGGAGCTAAGCTTACACGCGCAGAGAACAGCGCCCGGGTTGGACAAATTGTGGTAACGGAGCCGCTTGCCGAGGCAAAAGCGACAAAAGTGCATCCCGCCCAGAACGGCGGCACCCGGCATTTGGCAGCGGCACAATTTGTGTACGACCAGCATGATGCCATTGCACTCGTAGCATCGCAAGACGGACAGTTTACCGTGTTTGCATGGTCGGTTGATATGCAAATGGTGCATGCCCACCGTATTGATGTTTTACTTTTGTAACAATTTGAAGTCTATATAAGTCTACCGTACTATACATCTATGAATTTAAACGCGTTAACCGAGAGCCCTTTTAACCTTCACATCTCGTTTCACAAGTTGATTGAGCATTTTGAGGAGGTTGCTGCTGCGGACGACGGTCCGCAGGCAGCTTATGCGCGCGCGGTACTTAAAGAGGTTGAACCTTTCCCTGAACTGAGGAACGGCATTACTAAAAAAGAGCAGATCATAAACAATGCGGATGTTATCAGCCACTTATTAGAAAGCTTATTCCCCGCTGTATTAACTAATAACGAAATAAAAGCAGTAACCGTCCCTTACCAGGATATCCTGTTTAACCAAAGCAACAGGTTCAAAAACATCCTCAAATCTGCGGGCGATGCGTTCAATATAGCCTTTAGGGATTATAACGAAGAGCAGTTTTATATTATGGCTTGTTGTATTATTTTAGATAGTAAATATGGCACCCACCTTAATTTTTCTAAACCGCTTTATTACGATATACCCACCGCCGAAGGCATACTGAAACACTACCGCATCCTGTACAATGCCGATTTTTTAGAAGTTACCCCTACCAAAAAGGCCGTCGAACTCACCCGGGATGATATTGACCTGCTGATGGATAATTACAACAACATCGGGCTTTGGAAAGAAAAATTCCCTAAAGGTAGCTGGGACCTGCGCGGATTTGGGCTCATCTCGTTATTTGATGCCACCGTAGAAAGCGCAGTATCATCCTTAAAAGGCACATTGCTTGGCCGCGACGAAACAAACATTAATGTACACGGAGAGATAGAATCGGTATTCCGTTCGATATACCGCATACCCGATCTGCGCGTAGGTTTCATATCATTCGACCCGGACGAGAACACGTTTTCGCTTGCGCCTTTTAATGAGCAATTGAAAAGTTTTTTAATGCCCGAGGAAATTGAGGCCGAACTATGTTCGGATACCCTATGCGTAAGCTCGCTGAACACCGTGGTAAAGGATAAAGTATATTTCGCCGTATCTGACGTGGCCAAATATATCGCACAGAACCCCACTAGCCTGATGGGCAAGCGCTTTAAACAGCAAAATATAAACAGCTTCATTTTGGCGCCGGTTGTTAAAAACGGGCAGATGATGGGCATAATAGAGCTTGTATCGGCGGTTAAGGGCGAACTGAACAGCATCAACGCAAACCAACTGGATGTGGTAATGCCATTTATAACCGATACAATCGAAAGGAAATTTAACGATATGCGCACCCGTGTGCAAGCCGTTATCCAAAACGAATACACCGCTATACACCCAAGCGTTTATTGGAAATTTAAAAAAGAGGTGAACAAATTCCTGCAGTTTAAGGCACAGGGCAAACAGTATAA
>CBFGNE010000742.1:0-2467 GCA_965649995.1 uncultured Mucilaginibacter sp. | reverse complement strand
CCAAGATCAAGAACCTGGAGGATGATATCGCCCTGAGTTTGGCTGCCCTCGGTATACGTATCATTGCCCCTATGCCGGGCAAGGGTACAATTGGTATTGAAGTACCTAACCAGCACCCCGAGATGGTATCGATGCGCTCGGTTTTGGCCACCGAAAAATGGCAGAGTAACACCATGGACCTGCCTATTGCGCTGGGTAAAACCATCAGCAACGAGGTGTTTATTGCCGATTTGGCCAAAATGCCCCACTTACTGGTTGCGGGTGCGACCGGGCAGGGTAAGTCGGTAGGTATTAATGCCATTTTAGTGTCGCTGCTTTACAAAAAGCACCCTTCGGAGTTGAAGTTTGTGCTGGTTGACCCGAAGAAGGTGGAGCTTACGCTGTTCCGCAAGATAGAGCGGCATTTCCTGGCCAAACTGCCTGATGAGGCGGACGCTATTATCACCGATACCAAAAAGGTGGTGAATACGCTCAATTCGCTTTGTATTGAGATGGACCAGCGTTACGACCTGCTGAAAGATGCCCAGGTACGTAACCTGAAGGAATACAATGCAAAATTCGTAAACCGCAAAATAAGCAACCCCGAAATACACCGTTACCTGCCCTTCATTGTGCTTATCATTGATGAATTTGCCGATTTAATGATGACGGCCGGCAAAGAGGTAGAGCAGCCGATTGCGCGTATTGCGCAGCTGGCCCGTGCGGTGGGTATCCATTTGGTTATTGCCACGCAGCGCCCATCGGTAAACGTTATTACCGGTACTATTAAGGCCAACTTCCCGGCAAGGCTTGCCTTTAGGGTATTGTCTAAGATAGATTCGCGCACCATACTTGATGCCGGCGGCGCCGATCAGCTGATAGGCCGCGGGGATATGCTCCTCTCCACCGGCAGCGATTTGATTCGCTTGCAGTGCGCCTTTGTGGATACACCGGAAGTTGAAAAGATATCAGAATTCATAGGCAATCAGCGTGGCTACGCCACCGCCATGTACCTGCCCGAATACGTGGGCGAGGGCGAAGCAGGCAGCAGCGCCAAAGAATACGACCCGGACGACCGCGACCCGATGTTTGAGGAAGCTGCCCGTTTAATAGTGCTTCACCAGCAGGGCTCCACTTCGCTTATCCAGCGCAAAATGAAACTGGGCTACAACCGGGCAGGCCGCATCATCGACCAGTTAGAGGCGGCGGGAATTGTTGGGCCATTTGAAGGCAGCAAGGCTCGCGATGTACTTTACCCGGACGAATACAGCCTGGAACGCCACCTGGAAACCCTGCAAAAACCGAGGGATTAAACCCTCGGTGCATAAATGCACTCTAAGTTTATAAAAACGACCCTTTTTTCGCCCATTATGCGAATTCCACGGAAATTTACGCAAGTAAAAATGACGTATTCCAAAACAATCGGCGAAAATATGTGTCTGCTTTAACACACCGAACATGAAAAAATTAACACTATTGATATTGGCATCGGCGCTCTCTTTCACCGCTGCCTTCGCCCAAAAAGATACCGACGCAAAGCTGATTTTAAACAAGTTAAGCAAGCAGTACCGCAGCTACGACGCCGTAAAAACCGACTTTACTTTGCTGATTGATAACCCGCAAGCTAACATCAAACAAACACAAACAGGTACGCTTATCGCCAAATCGAAAACCAACAAATACAAGGTAACTATCTATCAAACAGGCAAATCCGTATCGCAGGAAATCATCAGCGATGGCAAAAGCCAGTGGACTTACCTTCAAGATGCCAACGAAGTACAATTAGCCGATGCCGATAACAGCGAGGAAGGCTTTAACCCGGCCAAAATATTCACCATGTACGAGAAGGGTTACAAGTACGTTTACACAGGCTTGCAAAAGGCCGGCGGTAAAACTTACCAGGCGATAGACCTCACCCCCGAAGACAGCAAAGCTACCTTCTTTAAAGTACGCCTGCTGGTGGATAAGCTTAAAAACCAGCTATATAGCGCCATGATATTTGATAAAAATGGCAGCCATTATACCTACACTTTGAAAACATTTGCTCCGGTTAAAGGCGTAGCAGATGGTACTTTCGGTTACGATAAAAAGGCACACCCGGGCGCGGAGTTGGTGGATCTGAGGTAACGCAAATTAGAGATTAAAATAGATTTTTTATATGGCGATGGGTAAAACCTATCGCCATATTTTTTTTGTATAAAGAAATAAACAACTGTTGATTTTCTTTTGTAAAAATTTTGTTATAAAACAATTATCAATAGTTAAAAGTATATAGCTTTGATTAAAACCAAACTACCTATGAACCTGAATCTTACCACGGCTGCGCACCGCATTGCTACCCAAAAAAATCAAATCGATTTTAAGAAAATCGCATTATTAATTATTGGAATTTGCCTGTTTACCGGCTTTATGCAGGGACATGCTACGGCAGGTGCGGCAAAAAAAAACAAGCCTCTATTTTTATCAAACAATGCAAGGCTATCAAAAT
>CBFGNE010000741.1:0-2468 GCA_965649995.1 uncultured Mucilaginibacter sp. | reverse complement strand
TATTTCTGCAGGTGAATACACGCCACCGCTAAGTAAGGCGTAGTAATCAAAAATTTCGGGTTTATTAAGTGTGATGGTATGTGTTTCCATCCCGCCCATTGATAAGCCGGCCATGGCACGGTGGGCTTTATCGGCAACTGTACGGAAATTTGCATCTACAAACGGGATCAGTTCATCGGTTAGAACAGTTTGAAACGGCTCGATCTTGAAGTTCCTCATGCCGCCGAATTTAATCTCATTCGTCATGCCGTAGGTCATTACAATAATAAAAGGTTTCGTCTTGTCGTCAGCAATGAGATTGTCCATGATTAAATTAGCATGTCCCTGATTGCTCCATGCGGTTTCATCTTCTCCCCAGCCATGTTGCAAGTACAATACCGGATAGCGTTTAGATTTATCTTTACCGTAATCGGGTGGCGTGTACACGAACGCCCTGCGCGAGGTGCCTGTGCTTTTTGAGGGGAAAAGAACTTGCTGTACATTACCATGCGGGACATCTTTCAGCGCGTAAAAGTCCTGGTCGTGGGCGGGTATTTCAATACCACTTTCCCACCGGGTAGAACCATAAAAATTTAATGCTCCGGGATCGTTAAATACGCCTCCATCAATGGTGAGGTGGTAGTAATGAAAACCTTCGTCCATTGGCCCTTCTGTTGTGCCGGTAAAAAATCCATCCGCACCTTTGGCAAGCTTTGTGCCGCCCTTGCCACCAAGCCCCAGGCTAACCCTGATACTGTCTGACTGCGGGGCTTGTATCCGAAATCGTGCATAACCCTGCGAATTCACCTGAGGGTACTCTTTCCCGGGTTGGTTAACTGTAGAGGGTTTAAAGTCTTCCAAGACTGTGGGTTGGTTGGTTTGGGCATAGCAAAAACCACCTGCTACTGTGGTAGCTAATACAAAAGCTAAACATTTCAGTTTCATTGTTTGATAATTTAAACTTAAAAAATTGGTTTCTATTGGTCGGTTTAGTCCAGAGAGCGTGGGAGCAATCAAGACAACCAATTTTAAGCAATTAATTGTAAAAATCACAATTAATTATTCAGTTTTTTTTCTCCCCTTTACCTTTTATTGTATTTCACCTGGCATCTCCCTAATTATGTCTGTTTGTTAAGCCAAAATGATCTGTTTTTATAGCCGGTTTCAATTAGAAAAGGTTGGAAAACAACACTGATTTTTTTAGGTGTGATATCGATTGTAATTGTAGTATACGAAGAATAACTGGGGCTTCAGTTTCATTTTTAAATGTAACATATCGAAAGTGATGTGATGCGTTGCCGGATAGGAAGTAATAAATACAATTATTTTCAATAACCAATTGTTAATTTATAAAATCCTGTTACATTTGTTAATCTGTTTAAGTGTACAAAACACAATTAATAACCCAAAAAACCAATTATGATGAAGCCATGTAGCACTATAAGCTTGTGCGTTTTCTTATTTATTACAACCAATTTACTTGCACAAAACCCTAAACTAACGCTCGATTTAACGAAGCCTGGAGTAACTGTTAGCCGGCAGTTGTATGGGCTGATGACCGAAGAGATCAATCATTCTTATGATGGTGGCCTATATGGAGAATTGATCAGAAACCGGGTATTTAAAGATAATGCTAAAACGCCCGAAGCATGGAGCCTTCTGCAGGAAGGCGACACCAAGGCATCTATGCATTTGGTTGCGGGCGAGCCCGACAATGTCCCGATGGATCAACGCGGGCACGCAATCAATAGCTCACTTACAACTTGTTTAAAATTGGTGGTAGAAACCGACGGTGAGAGAGCAGGAGTTGCCAACGAAGGTTATTGGGGTATCCCGGTAAAACCTAATACAACCTACAAAGCTTCTTTTTATATTAAAGGTTTAGGCAGCACACCACCGCGCCGCCGTCCGGATGGCTCTACCTCAACCCCAAATTCCCCTGTTATAGAAAACAACACAGCCGGCCCGATAACCGTAAGCAATGATGGGAAAAGCGTTTACGCCACGGGAATTATTACCCTCGTTAAAAGCAATTTTTGGAAAAAATATGAACTGAAGTTAACTACTGCATCTGATCTAAAGCCAACAGCGGATGCCCGCTTTGTTATTTCAACCAATCGTAAAGGGATTTATTATTTAAACCTGGTGTCCTTATTCCCGCCCACTTATAACAACAGGGCCAACGGTAACCGCATTGATATCATGAAATTGATGGCTGATATGAAACCGGCTTTTTTAAGGTTTCCGGGCGGTAATTTCCTCGAAGGGCCAAAGTTAACCGATGCTTTTCCCTGGAAAACAACTTTAGGGCCGCTTGAAAGCCGGCCCGGTCATAAAGGCTCATGGGGCTACCGTGCAACCGACGGTATGGGATTGCTTGAGTTTTTGGAATGGTGCGAAGATATAAAAATGGAACCTCTGCTGGCTGTGTTTGCTGGCTATTCGCTCGATGGTGACCACGTAGATGCAGGCCCCTTATTGAAGCCTTA
>CBFGNE010000740.1:0-2472 GCA_965649995.1 uncultured Mucilaginibacter sp. | reverse complement strand
CATCAGCCAGCAATTGCCAGAAAGGCAAGCCATCTTAACAGCACTCCATAACGCTATCATAGCCAATGATAAATCGGTAAGTCCGGTTGTAGAACCAATGATGGGTAAGGAGATGACCATTTACAAAGAGGGCACAACCATGAAATATGCGCTATCGAGCGTAAAAAAATACATGTCGGTACATTGCCTGCCCATGTATATGAACCCGGCGCTACATGCTAAGTATTCAGCCTTATTGCCAAAGGCCGAATTTCAGAAAGGTTGTTTCAATTTTACAGATGGCGAAAATGTGCCGCTGGACGTGGCCGGCCAATTATTTGCAGATTGTGCACAGATTAGCATTGTGGCGATGCTGGAGAATAGGAAGAAGAAAAAATAAATTTCCGCAATTGCTTGCCCGTTTTTTTTAACTTACTTTTTTATACTCCCTCTGCATCACCCTTGCCGTTTGCGTTCTACCGTCATGGCTCCAGCCGGGCGGGTTGATAAAATACAACACCTTATTCTTTAATCCCGGCGCGTGTTTTACATCGTGCAGCAAAGCCTTCCACTCGTGGAAGAGGATATTTACCGGCCCAAGGTCTTCGGGCTGATGGGTGAGGCCGTATTTTACGGGCTCGGATGGGTCTTCATCATGGAAGGTGCCGAAGAGCCTGTCCCACACAATAAACATCATCCCCATGTTTTTATCGAGGTAGGGAATATTGGATGCATGGTGAACACGGTGGTGGGCGGGCGTTACAAAAATATAGCCGTACCATTTGGGCAAAGGTATTTGGTATTGTGTATGCACCAGGTTGCCATAAAGCTGGGTAAGCAGGTAGGCATATAAAATATCAACCGCGTTAAACCCAAAAAGCGCAAGCGGCATATAAAAGAAGGTGCGGTACAGCGGCTCGAACACGGTGGACCGAAACCCCGTACTAAAATTAAAATGTTCCGACGAATGGTGCGTTACATGCATGGCCCAAAACAAGCGGCAGTAATGCCCGGTGTAATGCAGCACCCAGTACAAAAAATCCTGCGCTACTATCAGTACAAGCCAATATGCAAATACATTATGTATCTGCACAAATCTAAACTGGTAAGCAAAGCTCAACAGGAAGAACGCTGTACCGTTTATTAGCAGGTTCATCAAAAACGCCAGGGCAGTAAGGTAGATGTTGGTAAGCGTATCGCGCTTTTCGTAATAGTGGCGGTTTTCGCGGTAGCTAAACCACATCTCGGTTAAAGTAAGGCATACCAGCAAACCAACCAGTATTGCTACGGCTTCATTTCGGGCATCTAAAGGGGGCATTTTTCTATAAAGTAGTGTAATATCTCAAACTGTCGCAAAGTTCTTGCTCAGTGCAGATATTATCAATACTAAACTGCCCAATGCTTGTCAACAGGGTGCAATTTATTTGGCCGTTTTGATTTTTCTTATCTTTCTGCATGAGTTCGAATAATGCAGGATAACAATCACCGGCTATAGAATGTTTAGGGTAAAGTTTTGTTAATACAGCAGCTATTTCCTCCAACTGCTCATCCGGCAAGCCTGCTTTTTTATTAGAGAGCCAGGCCTCGCATACCATACCAACGGCAATGGCTTCGCCATGGGTGAGCGGGTTGCTGTCGTTCAGCATGGAATAAGTTTCCACAGCATGCCCAACGGTGTGGCCAAAGTTTAGCGCTTTGCGGATGCCTTTTTCGTGCGGGTCCTCAATAACCACTTCGTTTTTTATCTCAACCGAGCGGTGCACCAGTTCGATGGCGGGCAGGCTCAGGTCGCTGGTTTTTAGTTTATCCCAGTAAGCCGCGTCGCATATCAACCCATGTTTCAACATTTCGGCCAGACCGGAGAGTACCTGGCGCTCGGGCAGGGTTTTAAAGAAATCGGCCACCATAAACACCGCTTTTGGCTGCGTGAATGTGCCGATGATATTTTTGATACTATCCAGATCTACGCCTGTTTTGCCGCCAACGGATGCATCCACCTGCGAAAGCAGGGTAGTGGGCACTTGCACAAAATCGATACCGCGTTTATAGGTAGAGGCAACAAACCCCCCCAGGTCGGTTACTACGCCGCCGCCAAGGTTTATCATCAGGGCTTTGCGGTCGGCACCAAAATCTATCAGCATTTTCCAAACGCCTATACAAAAATCAAGGTTCTTGCTTTCTTCGCCGGCGTTTATCTCTATGATGTCGAAATTATCCGCTTCGCCCAGGTATTGTTGCAGCAGGGGCAGGCAATGTAGGGCCGTATTTTCGTCGGTTAATACAAAGCTGCGCGAGTATTTGCCCTCTTTTATAAAATTAACCAGCTCAGTTAAGCTGTTTTCAAAAAATATTTGGTAGCCGTCGCTTTGTATCGTGTTCATATTATATAACCTTGATGGTTGTGCCCCGGAATTCAACCAGGTCGCCTGCTTTTACTTTAAGGCGCTTGCGGTAATCAATCTCGCCATTATAACTTACCTCGCCATATTGTAC
>CBFGNE010000739.1:0-2476 GCA_965649995.1 uncultured Mucilaginibacter sp. | reverse complement strand
ATGTACGAAGGACTGCCTTTGCTTTCGTGCCAGTCGGGCAGAGGGCCGTATTGTTTTGCGATGAGCTTAATGTAGCGTGCCTTTACATTTAGGGTTGCAGCAAATTCCTGCGTTTGCGGCTCCAGTTCTTTTGCGTCCACTTTAGAGTTAACTGTAGCGGCCAGTTTGTAATTCTTGCCGTCGTCGGATATCCAATACTGCACGTATTTTGGGAACACGATCCATGCACGGCTATCCTGCAAAGTGCCGATGCTTAGCTTTGTAACCGGCTTTACCGAACCCATATCTATTACGGCTTCCAAATCTTTACCCTGGTAGCCCTGCCAGTTCCCTACGCGCCAATTAGCGCTGCCGTGGATGCCGTTTATCAGCGTTTCATCGCCCTGTGCCGAGTAGTTTGGCAGGTATTTATTGGTAAGCGTAAGTTTAATATCGCTGCGTATTTTGGTAAAGGTAGCTTCATCTACAAAGCTGCTTTTGCCATTGTTGATGGCTACGGCCTTTACCGTGGTGTTTACCAGGATCTGTATCGGTTTATCATACAAAGCAGAGGAAGCGGTAGGGGTGGTGCCATCCAGCGTGTAATATATTTTCGCTAAAGAGTCGATACATCTTATCTCAACCGTTATTGGTTTTTTGAAGGTTTTGGTGCCAGCTACAATATAGGGGTTGGGCACTATCAGTTCATCTTTAATGGCCGAGGTGGGTTTCTCCAGGTCCTGTACAAAAAGCTTATTGGCTATGCGCCCGCTAAATACCTCGAACGTGCCGCCTTTTGCAACGGTTTCATAGTCGATGTAAAGCTTGTTGTACGCCTTGCCATCTAAATTTAGGCCCTGTAAAAAGTTGTTCTCGCGGCTAACGGTGGCGCCGGTATTGCTGATATTGAAGCGCTTGCCGTTCTCTAAACTCACGGTTATGGTTTCAAACTGCGGTACGCCCACCTGGAACTGTTGCTGCCCCGGCGCTATATTATAGATGCCCAGCGAACTCATTACATACCAGGCCGACATTTGCCCGCAATCTTCATTGCCGGATAGCCCGTCGGGTTTATCGCTGTATTGCTCGCGCAGTATCTTATTGATGTAGTACTGTGTTTTATCGGGCGAATTGGTAAAGTTATACAGGTAAGCAATATGGTGACTTGGCTCGTTGCCATGCGCATATTGCCCAACCAGCCCGGTAACATCAGCCTGCTCGCGGCCGCTTAGTTTGGCTGTGGTGCTAAACAATTCGTCCAACTTTATTTCAAAATCCTTTTTACCGCCCATGGCCTTCATCAAACCCTCCACGTCCTGCGGTACCAGGAAACTGTACTGCCAGCCGTTGCCTTCGGTATAGTTATTATTGATCTCGGTAGGCTCAAAAGGCGTGTACCAGCCGCCATTGTCACGTGCCTGCATAAAGGTATTCTCGTTATTAAAAACGTTCTTCCAGTATTGGGCGCGCTTAATATACTCGGCATACTCCGATGGCTTGTTCAGCATTTTGGCCATTTGGGCAATACACCAGTCGTCGTAGGCATAATCCAGCGTTTTAGAAACCGATTCGTGTTCCACATCGGCGTTTACTGCGCCGGTTTTGCGGTAATTATCCAGCCCAAACTGGTTGCGGTTTACGGCGGCTTTCATGGCTGTAAAAGCTTCTTCGGCATTAAAATCGCGGATGCCTTTGGCATAAGCATCCACAATAACGGGGATAGAGTGGTTGCCCACCATACAAAAAGTTTCGTTAGATGCCAGCGGCCATATCGGCAGCAAGCCGCCCTGCTCGTACATAGCCAAAAAGGTTTTAATAAAATCAGACGTGCGTTTGCGGTCTATCAGGCTGAGCAGGGGGTTCTCTGCCCTAAACGTATCCCATAGCGAAAATACGGTGTAATAGTTAAAGCCGGTTGCAGTGTGTATCTTTTGATCGAGCCCGCGGTATTGGCCATCCACATCATTGTAAATATTGGGGGCAACCATGCAATGGTATAGGGCGGTATAAAATATTGTTTGCTTACGCCGCGCATAATCAGGGAACTCGATGCCTTTTTTGTTGTAAGTGGGGTAACCGTAAATATTTGTTTCCTGTGCCTGCTGTGGCTTTGGCGGGGCGCCGCCTTCTACCTGTATTTTGTTCAGTTCTACATTCCAGGCGGCCTTAGCCGCTTTCATCACTTTTTTAAAGTCGAAATCGGGTACTTCCGTATCCAGGTTTTTAAGTGCTCCCTCCGCACTAACAGCCGAGATGCCCACCTTTGATACCACCTCGCCGGGGTTATCAAACTGTATGTACATCTTCACGTTTTTGCCCTGCACTTTGTTTTTTCCGCTTTGCAGCTTATCATCAAGGGCAATACCGTAAGATTTAAATGGCTTGGAGAATTTGGCGTAGAAGTATAGGTATTGGTCGGATGCCCAGGATTTAGAGCGGCGGAAGCCCCGTATCTCGTGATCGTTCACCACCTCTATCCACGAATCTAAAACTTCAT
>CBFGNE010000738.1:0-2479 GCA_965649995.1 uncultured Mucilaginibacter sp. | reverse complement strand
GATAAGATTGAGATAAAACCCGATGAAGTTTGGTTTAGGGACAGGAATTTAATATGACACGAATTTTCCAAATTGAATCGAATTTCACGAATTTTTAAAAAATGCCTCTGAACTAAATGTATGCTTTTAACGATATTATCCCCTGTGCTGCGGGAGACGCAAAATATTGCGCCTCTACTGTTCCGATGGTATTATTTTCACAAACATCCTCACCCTATGCGTGGGCATAATACTAACAATGCCATTGGTTTCCTGCTTGTTGGATAACACGATATACAACTCAACTGATACGCCGTCTTTCTTGAAATTATCAACCCGTTTAAACCTGCCAGTTTCAATTAAGGAAACATCAGTAACCGAGCCGCTTGTTTCGGGTTTGCCAAAATAGGCTTCGGCTTGTTTTTGTACGGCTATATATTTATCGATATAAGCTTGCAAGGCGGCTAAGGGTTGTTTGGCTACATCGTGGTTTTTGGCAAAATTAGTAGCATCCCACTCATATAAAATATAGTTGATGGTGGAGTCTTTGGTGTTGGGGAAGTAGTACACCAGCAGATCGGGAAGCAATTTCTCTACACGGCGGAATATTTCGGGCTGGCCAATTCCTTCTCCGCTTATATAGGTGCTGGTAGGTTCAACTACCGTGCTTTTAGCCGATTTTTCATAGGCGCGGGCGTAGGCCATGGTTTTCCCTTTTATATCGAAAACATATTGCCCGAAGGACTGGAGGGCAAAGCTGGCCGTAAAAAATACAAGTAGTACTATTTTCTTCATATCGGGTATAACGACGGTAAAACTATGGTTATTTTCCGGGGTTGATAGCGGGGACAAATAAATTAGTGAATTCACCTAATTCGTGAACTTCGTGTCCATTCAAATCATTTATTATGCATGCATACAATTCCCGTTTATTTTCCTAAAATTACGCTACCTATTTTAAGCACCTATGGATCTGGAATTTAATAAGAATGAGGACGTTAACAAACAACTCGTTTACGAAATTAACACAAAGCTAAAAAAGATATTCCTTGGCGGTGGCGAAAAAGCGGCTGCCAAACAAAAGGAGAAAGGCAAAATGCTTGCCCGCGAGCGCGTTGCTTACCTACTTGATGATGATAAGCCCTGGCTGGAAGTAGGCGCCTTTACAGCCGACGGCATGTACCAGGAACACGGCGGCTGCCCAAGCGGTGGCGTTGTCTGCGGCATAGGTTATGTAAGCGGCAGGCAATGCGTTATTGTGGCCAACGATGCTACGGTAAAGGCAGGCGCCTGGTTCCCGATAACTGCCAAGAAGAATTTGCGTGCACAGGAGATTGCCATGGAGAACCACTTGCCAATTATCTATTTGGTTGATTCAGCAGGCGTGTATTTGCCATTGCAGGATGAGATCTTCCCGGATAAAGAGCACTTTGGGCGCATCTTCCGCAACAATGCGCAAATGAGCAGTATGGGTATCATCCAGATAGCGGCCATTATGGGTTCCTGCGTAGCGGGCGGCGCTTACCTGCCCATCATGAGCGATGAAGCAATGATCGTAGAAGGCACCGGGTCGGTTTTCCTGGCGGGATCTTACCTCGTAAAATCGGCCATTGGCGAGGATGTGGATAACGAAACCCTCGGCGGCGCAACTACGCAGTGCGAAATAAGTGGGGTTACCGATTACAAACACCCTAACGATAAGGCCTGCCTGGATTCGATCCGTAACATTATGAACAAGGTGGGCGATTACAATAAAGCAGGGTTCGACCGCATTAAACCCGCTCCGCCAAAACTAAACGAAAAGGACATTTACGGCATCCTGCCCGATAACCGCGAGAAGGCCTATGATATGCGCGAGGTTATTCTGCGCCTGATAGATGATTCGGATTTTGAAGAATATAAGGCGGGTTACGGGCAATCCATCATTTGTGGGCTTGGCCGGGTAGATGGATGGGCGGTTGGCATTGTGGCAAACCAGCGCAAGGTGATCAAATCAAAAAAAGGGGAGATGCAGTTTGGCGGCGTAATTTATTCAGATAGTGCCGATAAAGCCACTCGCTTTATTATGAATTGCAACCAGAAGAAAATACCGCTGGTGTTTTTGCAGGATGTTACCGGCTTTATGGTAGGCAGCCGCAGCGAACACGGCGGAATTATAAAAGATGGCGCCAAAATGGTGAACGCTGTAGCCAATTCCGTGGTGCCTAAGTTTACCATTGTAATAGGTAATTCATACGGGGCAGGCAATTACGCCATGTGCGGCAAGGCTTACGACCCGCGGCTGATATACGCCTGGCCATCCGCTAAAATTGCTGTGATGGGAGGCTCGCAGGCAGCCAAAGTATTGGTACAGATGCAGGCAGCAGGGCTTAAAGCAAAGGGCGAAGACGTGGATGATGTGAAAGAGGCCGAACTCCTTAAACAGACTACCGACCGCTACAACGCCCAAACCACACCATATTATGCGGCCGCCAGGCTTTGGGTAGATGGCATTATCGAC
>CBFGNE010000737.1:0-2482 GCA_965649995.1 uncultured Mucilaginibacter sp. | reverse complement strand
GGTGTCCCTGGTATTTTGGTACACCGGTTTATTGCCCGATATCGCTTCTATCCGCGACCGCGCAACAGGCCTACGCCGCCGTATCTATTCTATCATGTCGTTCGGCTGGACAGGTTCTGTTAAAACATGGCAGCGTTTCGAGACTGTATCGCTCATATTGGCCGGTATATCTACGCCGCTGGTACTTTCGGTACACACTATTGTATCCTTCGACTTTGCTACATCCCTCGAACCGGGATGGCACACCACTATATTTCCGCCATACTTTGTTGCGGGGGCTATCTTCTCGGGTTTCGCCATGGTGCAAACACTGTTGCTGGTTACCCGTAAAGTATTAGGTTTAGAAAACTACATCACGATGTTCCACATCGAATCGATGAATAAGATCATCATGCTTACAGGTTCCATTGTAGGTGTGGCTTACATCACCGAGTTTTTTATCGCTTGGTACTCTGGTGTAGAATATGAGCAATACGCATTCATTAACCGCGCAACCGGGCCTTACTGGTGGGCATACTGGAGCATGATGAGCTGTAACGTAATTTCTCCCCAGTTGTTCTGGTCGAGTAAGTTGCGCAGGAGCATCAAATTCTCCTGGTTCTTATCCATCATCGTAAACATCGGTATGTGGTTCGAGCGTTTCGTAATTATCGTAACCTCCCTGCACCGCGATTATATCCCATCAAGCTGGGTAATGTTCTATCCAACCTGGGTTGACGTGAGCGTGTTTATTGGTTCCATTGGTATATTCTTTACCATGTTCCTGTTGTTCATCAGGGTATTGCCTTCGGTAGCAATGGCCGAAGTGAAATTATTGCTGAAAACGTCGAGCGAGCAGTCTAAGAAAAAGGAAATAGAGAGTGGGCACCTCGACCCTGTAGAAGTACAGTATTACAAAGAATCGTTAGTTAAGTACGACAGTGTTGACATGTCTGATTACGAAAAAATATAAAAATGAGTAGCACAAAATTTATATTAGGCTTATTTGATGATCCCGATGATATGATGCACGGGATAGAAAAGTTGCAAAAAAACAGCATCCCTATTTACGATGTATACACCCCTATGCCTATCCACGGCATCGAGGATAAATTAGGCATTAAAGAATCGAGGCTCGGCTACGCAGCATTTTGCTTTGGCTGCCTGGGTGCTTCGGTTATATTTAGCATACTGTATTATACATTGGTGCACGATTGGCCGATGGATATTGGTGGTAAACCAAATTTTGCGATACCGAACTTTGTACCATTCACATTTGAGTGGACCATATTATTCACCGCATTTGGTATGACATTTACCTTTTTTGCTGCTACCCACCTTTTCCCGGGCCGCGCACCAAGGGTAATGGACCTGCGCGCAACCGATGACCGTTTTGTAATAGCCATCAACGCAAAAGGCAACGTACCACACGAGGATATCACCAATTTATTAAAAGAAGCAGGAGCTGTAGAAGTAAAGCATAACGACAGAAAATATGTTAGCTATGAATAAATTTAGAATATTGGGCACAACGGCTATCGTTATTGCTGCATCGATCGTAATAACATCGTGCAAAGATAAACGCAGCACCGGTTGGGAATATGCTCCCAATATGTACGAACATACCGCATACGATCCGGATCAGGCCAACAACAACTTTAAGGATGGCAAAACTGCGCAGGTACCGCCTGCCGGTACTATCCCCGTTGGCTTTAAACGTTTCGATTACCCGAACACCCGCGATGGGTATGATAAGGCAAGCCTTGAAGTTACCAGCCTTATATCGCAAACGCCAAAACATTTGGCAGAAGGTAAGGTGTTGTTTACAACGTTTTGCTCGCCTTGCCATGGCGTAACCGGCCAGGGCGATGGTTTGGTGGTGAAGCATGGTTACCCGGCCCCTCCTTCATATTCAACAGGGCAATCATCACGAGGTGGTGCAATGAAGGACCTTACAGATGGTAAGATTTATCATACTATTACTTATGGCGTAAACTCCATGGGCTCATATGCATCGCAGATAGCACCCGAGGATCGCTGGAAAATAGTTATGTATGTTCACCAATTACAAAAATTATAAGATTATTTTTAATGAAGACTCATAATAGTTTTGACGAGAAATTTGAATTTACAGGCACTGCCAAAACGTGGAGTTTGGTTGCTATTGTAATTGGAGTTGTAGCAATAGTAGTTGGATTCCTGTTGGGTGGGATACATGTGCAACGTACTTTTAGCAATTTGTTGCTAATGTCATACTACTTTGTATGTGTTTGCACGGCGGGCGTATTCTTTTGTGCCTATCAATATGCAGCACAAGCAGGCTGGTCTGCTTCGCTTATCCGCATACCACAAGCTTTTGCTAAAGTGCTGCCAATTGCGAGCATTATTTTACTAATTGTAGTAACAGCCGGGTTATTTACCACTCATGAAATTGAAGTGGAAGGCGGCCATAAAGAAGTTGTGCCTTATTTGTACGCAGAATGGGCTACGCATGGCTTAGTTA
>CBFGNE010000736.1:0-2492 GCA_965649995.1 uncultured Mucilaginibacter sp. | reverse complement strand
AATAACGAGGAGCTGTATAAACGCCCTACGGTTTTTTAAACTTATTACAGTTATCCATATTATATGTAATAATATAGTCGGCTTTGGTATCCACCATCTGGCGGCCTGTTTTAGCGTCCACTACAAATGGCTTCTGCGCCAACTGTTGCGAGGATAGCTTAAACTCCAGCCCAAGGGTATCCGTGTGCCCCTCCTGCATAAAACTCCACACAGCTTTTATTTTATTGCCATTTAAAGTACCCGCCAAAGTGCCTTTGCGCCTGTCTTTCTCTTTTGGCAGCCAGTACATATCGCCGCTTACTTTATTGCCATTTATAATGAGGTGGATAGCGGTGCTGTCTTCCGCATTCATACCATCGGTATGCAAAAAGCAATACTCCATATTTTGGGCGGGCGTGTTCATTTTAGCTGTGCGCGAGGTGTCTTTACTGCTATCGGTTTGTAAGGTATCTGCACCCTTTTTCCCATTACCAGCGCAGGAAGCCAGCGCAAGCGCACAAGCTATAATCAAATAATGTTTCATAGTATCTGGTTAATATGTTTGTTATAGTACAAACGTAAAGGTAAATAGTTCGGCACTTAATTTAAGGAGGTTGAACATAGTGGCGAGTGCGCAACGCAAACTGACTCAACACTGCAGGCGTGGCTCGTTCATCAAAGTCGCCACGGCCCTTACAAACGTTAAGTATTGTTAAAATTCAGAATGAAACTGCTAAAATTAGTAAATATGTATTCACAATATTATTATGAAATTATACCTACTGGTTATAAGTGGATTTCTGACTACTGGTGCATATGCGCAACAAGTGGTGAATGGCCTTAAGCAAGGTGAAGGGCCGATGACTTTTCCCACCGGGTTGACTTTACAAGGCAATTACGTTGACGGACGATTTTACACATTGAGCGCAGCACTTTTAAAACATGTGAAAAGAAACACAATTACCCTTCCAGTCCCTTCCAATATTTATGTAACAGACGATGCCGACAAATCCCTGCACTATTATAGTTTACTACCTGAAGGTAAGATTAAAGGTACATTTGTTTTGTTGCCCAGCAGCGGTGAAACTACCGAAAGCGTTTTAAACAATAACAAAGATCTGATCGCACAATGTTATTCAAAAAACATAATTGCAATAGTTCTTTCAATAAATAGCGACCAGGGGCTTGATGATGACCCTTTTGCTCTTAAGTTTCTTAATACCGTTTTTTTAGATGTGGTTTCAAAATACAAAGCGCCGTCTGACAAATTTGTTATGGGAGGACTTTCCAACGGTGGCATGTTAAGCCTGCGGTATACGGAGATGTCGCGCGATAGCAGTAAACGGACGAGCATTGTTCCAATGGCTGTATATGCTGCAGACCCACCGGTTGACCTTGCGGACCTTTATAACACTTCTGTTAGGAAATTAAAGGAAAACGAAGGCCGTCAGAATTTAGATGGTGGGCGAATGGCGGGTTTAAACGAAGCAAAAATGCTTGTTGCTTCTCTTGAAATGAAAACTGGTGGTACACCCGAAAAATATCCTGAGAAATATAATCAGCGCTCGATGTTCGCAAGGTCTTTGCCCAATGGCGGAAATGCACATTTTTTATTCAAAGTGCCGGTTAGGATATATTGTGATCCCGATATCTTGTGGCAGATAAAAGAAAGAGACCGCAATTACTACGATATGAACGCAGCAAATTTGTCCGCACTCATAACCTTTCTTAATATCCACGGAAGCAAGCAGGCCGCATTCGTGTCTTCGCTTGGTCTTGGCCACCGCCTCGACGGCCGCAGGCATCCACATTCCTGGTCGATAGTACAACCTGATGATTGTATAAATTGGTTAGAGGGTTTATTAAATGACTAATCTCTATTTATCTCAAACTTTTTAAATCCCCTATATTTACCTGTATAAATACACCCATGCTCGATGTTAATTTACACCCCTTCCCTGTAATAAATACGCCGCGTTTAACCATGCGTGCGCTCAATCTAACTGATGCCGAAGCCGCTTTTGCGATGCGGAGCAACCCAGAAGTGATGAAATATATAGACAGGCCGCCTGCAAAATCCATTGATGAGGCAATTAGCTGGATAAATTTGATACATGATCTGCACCAAAAAAACGAGGGTGTTTTATGGGTTTTAAGCCTGCACAACAGCGATGATATGATTGGCAGCATTGGTATTTGGCAGATAGATAAAATTAATCAACGTGCCGAAATTGGCTATATGCTCAACACTCAACATCAAGGGAAGGGCTATATGCAAGAGGCTTTAATTGAGGCAATTAAATACGCTTTTGAAGGCATTGGCCTGCACTCTATCGAGGCGAACGTAAACCCCGGTAACCAGGCTTCCATCAAGCTGCTGGAGCGCACCGGTTTTGTGCGCGAAGCATACTTTAAGGAGAATTATTACTACGATGGCAAATTCCTCGATTCGGCCATCTACAGTTTAATTACAACAAAATAACAACAACTTTGCATAAAATTTGTTAGTTAAG
>CBFGNE010000735.1:0-2500 GCA_965649995.1 uncultured Mucilaginibacter sp. | reverse complement strand
TGGTAAACGGCATCCGCAGCAAAGTGGCATTTAAAGCAGTTAACCCCAATGGCTCCGGCGAAAATATAAAAGGCAACATTATTGATAACGAAGGTGCCTTGGTAGCCGAATTTGAAAGTACGCATGCCGGCATGGGCATTTTTGCGTTACTTCCCCAACCCGGCAAAACTTACTCGGCAAAAGTTGCGCTTGCCGATGGGCGCACATTTACCTCGCCGCTACCGAAGGCCCTGGATGCAGGTTATGTATTGTCGTTAAACAATACACGTAAAGACAGCCTTTTTTTGAAAGTGTCGGCTAACGGCCCTCAATACCAGGCTAAACAAAATACTGCTTTCTTTTTGGTAGGGCAAAGCGGCGGCGAAGTATATTATACCGCCTCGGGCACATTAAAAACCCCTGTTTTCGGGGCCAGGATAGATAAAGCGCGCTTCCCCTCGGGCATTGTGCAGTTTACGCTTTTTGCCGATGGGCAGCCTGTAAATGAGCGTGTTGTTTTTATGCAGAATAACGACACGCTAAAAATGAAACTTTCTTCGGCGATGAAAACTTACCCTGCCCGTTCGCCCGTTAAGCTAAGTTTCAGCGCCAAAAATGATATAGATGAAACGGTAACAGGTACCTTCTCAGTAGCTGTGATCAATGAAAGCCGCGTTGGCGCAGATGAAAACACCGAAGGCTCGATATTCAGCCACCTGCTGCTCACCTCCGACCTGAAAGGCTACATCGAAAAGCCAAACTACTATTTTGTAAATAGTACCGATGCCAAACGTGCCGAACTGGATATGCTGATGCTTACCCAGGGCTACCGCCGTTTTGAATGGAAACAAATATTGGCCGCGCCCGATACCCGCATTGTAAACAAGCCCGAACAAAACCTTACGCTGGAGGGGACTATTAAAACCACCGGCGGCGATGTAGTGCCAAACGCCAAGCTGATGCTTACCTCCACCCGCGAAAATACTATACTGGATACAGTTACCGATGCTTATGGCAACTTCAAATTTACCGATTTGCAATTATCAGATACCGCCAAAATAGTACTACAGGCGCGTAAGCAAAACAACGGCAAGCGGGTATCGATATTTGTAAAACAGCCGGATTATCCCAATATTATAAAAAGTAACGCACAGGAAGCCGCCAATAACGATTTGCCGCCGGAAGCATTGCAAAAAAATTATGCTGCCTATAAACAACACCTTAAGGAGGATTCTTTGAAGTATGGTACACAACTGAACCAGGTAACTATCACTGCAAAAAAAATAGCCAAACCCGATGATTATAATATGAATGGTACCTTGCCGGAGCGAGCGATAGATATGAAAGTTATGAGGAACTTTTATTCGATGGACCGGGCTGTTTTATGGGGTATACCGTTTCTGCATAGGGGAGAAAACGAAACGTTAACTTATGAAGAGTCTGCTGTAACCATTATCGTGGATGGCACAATTCACACTTTAGATATGCTTTATTCCTATTTCCCAGCAGAAATACAAAGTGTGAGATTGATATCGCCATCGGGTGGCGGATCGGGACACGGGCAGGGCGCTTATATAGTTGTCGAAACAAAGCGCCGCGCAGGTACCGATACCACGGTTTTAAAAGAAGTAAACATTACCGCAAAAAAAATAAAGAAAAGTGAAGTGACGCGTTCATCAAACCTGCATGGTGCAGGCAATGCCGACCAGGTGCTGATGGGCGACAAAATTGGTGCTAATTGTGCTAACCTGTCCGATTGCCTCCGCGCTAAGCTATTTGGTATAAGTTTTAAAACCGATGGCACGCCGGTAAATATGTCGAGAGGGGCAAATGCCGATATGGTTATTATAGTAGATGGTAACCAGTTACCTGGGAGCGAACTCAACAGTATCAACGCCGGCGATGTGCAAAGTATAGAAGTGTTGCGCACAAACTTCGCAAAATCCATCTACGGCGACATAGGCGGCGGGGCCTTGGTGATCACCATGAAAAACGGCAGCGAACGGAAGTACCTCACCAGCGAATCGCCAACAGGGTTAATCACTTACCCGTTTAAGGGCTACTACAAAGCACGTACCTACTACACGCCAAAATATACTGCCGCCAACAAAGAAAGCGGGATATTGGACCTCCGCTCGGGCATCTATTGGAAACCGGATGTATTGACAGGTAAAGACGGCACGGCCACCCTGGAATACTTTAACGCCGATACCAAGGGTACGTACAGGGTTATTATTGAGGGGATAGATGATGATGGCAACCTGGGCAGGCAGGTATACAGGTATAAGGTGGAGTAATTGCTTTTAATAACCAATAGTATTATTTTTTTGATGATTAAACCATTGTTACATTGGCTCGTCTAAAGCATACCTAAGCCTTATCACTATGAAATTATTGTACTGCCTGCTATTTTCCTTCTTTATTTTTTATACCGCAACTGCCTTTGCCCAGCAAGATAGTTCTTTGCTAACTAAGGCTGTTACCAACCTTAAAGCGACTTATGGTGCAAAGCCTGTAGAAA
>CBFGNE010000734.1:0-2506 GCA_965649995.1 uncultured Mucilaginibacter sp. | reverse complement strand
TTCCTGTCCCTAAACCAAACTTCATCGGGTTTTATCTCAATCTTATCCATCAGGTTAATGAGATCCACCGGGTCGGCAGAACTTAGTACCAGGCCACGGTTGGTTGGCTTAAGGTAGCGCTGCGCTACCATCACATCCATTTGGGCTAACAAATTATCGTAAAAGCCATTTGTATTGAGGATGCCAACCGGGTGGTTATGCAGCCCCAACTGCAGCCAGGTAAGCACTTCGAAAAATTCTTCCAGCGTGCCGAAGCCACCGGGAAGCATAATAATGCCGTCGCATAGGTCGTTCATCAATTGTTTGCGCTGATGCATGTTCTCTACAATCCGCAGCTCGGTTATGCCGTTGTGCCCCACCTCTTTATCCATTAAAAACCGGGGGATAACACCAATCACTTTTCCGCCCCTGCTCATCATTGCATCAGCCAATATGCCCATAACGCCTACCTTGCCGCCGCCGTATATCAATTCGATGCCGCGGCTTACCATTAGTTCGGCCAATTGCTCTATCGATTGTTTTAAAACCGGGTCTCCATTAAAATTTGCCCCGCAGAATATACAGATGGATCTCATGAAAGCAAATATAAATTAAAATGCATGCCCTAATAATTTTGGTTGGTGTTGTAATTCTTTTAACCTAAATTTATCTTATTAACTAAACCAGTATCCGCGCATGAAAAAAGCCCTCATTTTATCTGTATTTTTTTCGATTACCAGCATCGCAACGTTTGCGCAAAGCATCCTCAACCCGCAAGTTGGCACACAGGAAGACCCATCGTGTAAGATAACCAAGATAGAAACCGACAAATTATACACCGCTGTAACATTTGAAGCAACTGCTGATGGCGATAGTTCATGGGTGCAATTGAATAAGGAGATGTACATCCAAACGGATGTAGATAACGCCCATTACAATTACGTTAAATCAGAAAACATCCCGATAGTGCCACAACCAAAGCACTTGTTTAAAAAGGCCGGAGATAAGCTTGAATTTAAAGTTTATTTCCAAAAGATCCCTCCGGCATCTAAAACCATAGATGTAATTGAGCGGGCCGGCAACAGTTATGGCGGCAGCTCTTACTTTAATTTTTTTAATGTAAGCTTAACCGAGTCGGAAATAGCTGCGAAAACAATTGATGGACAGATAATTGGCCCAGGTGCTGGTTTTGGGCTTCCATCGCCGGGCAATGGGTCAGGTGGCATTACCGGCGACCCGTTTGGCGGCATGGGTGGATTAGGTGGCATGTACAAAAGCATGATGAAGAGTATGATGGATGCCCAGATAGCCTATTATAAAGAACCCGGCAAAATGGCCGAAATAGCAAAACTAAACAAGCAGTACTTTGATGCGCTGGTAAAAGAGGGTTTTACCGCCGACCAGGCGCTGAAGCTGGCAGCAGCATCAGGGTTGGGGCCAAAAGCCAGCTTGAACGATAAATAATTGCAAAAATTTGTAAACAAAAAACGGGATGCAAATTCAGCATCCCGTTTTTTGTTTATCTCTGAATTACTTACCTGGTATAATTTGGCGCTTCTTTAGTGATGGTAATATCGTGCGGGTGGCTTTCGCGCATACCGGCTGCGGTAATACGCACAAACTTTGCACGCTGCAGGTCTTCTATGTTAGCGGCACCGCAATAGTGCATACCGGCACGTAATCCGCCAATATACTGGAATATCACCTCTGCCATATTGCCTTTGAACGGTACACGGCCGACAATCCCCTCTGGAACCAGTTTGGTTACCACATCGGTCTCATCCTGGAAGTAGCGGTCTTTAGAACCTTTTGCCATCGCCTCTACCGAGCCCATGCCGCGGTACGATTTAAATTTACGCCCTTCGTATATAATGGTTTCGCCGGGCGACTCTTCCACACCAGCGAATAACGAACCAGCCATGATAGAGCTTGCACCGGCTGCAATTGCCTTAACAATATCGCCTGTTTGCTTAATACCGCCATCGGCAATAACCGGGATGCCGCGGCCTTCAAGGGCCTTAGCGCATTCGTAAACGGCATATAATTGCGGAACGCCTACACCGGCGATGATACGCGTTGTACAAATAGAACCCGGGCCAATACCCACCTTTACTGCGTCTGCACCAGCATCGGCAAGGGCGATGGCGGCATCGGCAGTTGCGATGTTTCCGGCAATTACCTGCAAATTTGGATAAAGGGCTTTAACGGCCTTCACCATATCAATTACACCTTTCGAGTGGCCATGCGCGGTATCAACCGTCACTACATCTACTCCGGCGTTATATAAAGCCGTTACACGGTCGATATTATCTGAGGCGACACCAACTGCTGCGCCAACGCGTAAACGGCCGTATTGGTCTTTACATGCGTTAGGGAAGTTCTTTACTTTCTGAATGTCTTTATAAGTGATGAGCCCAACCAATGTACCATATGCATTTACAACCGGCAGTTTCTCAATTTTGTTGGCTTGTAATATATTGGCAGCTTCTGTAAGGTCGGTACCTTCGGGAGCAGTGATGAGGTTGGT
>CBFGNE010000733.1:0-2507 GCA_965649995.1 uncultured Mucilaginibacter sp. | reverse complement strand
TCATAATAAGGATGATACCGATAGCGGCAAGCATACCTTCTATAACGGGCGACGGGAAGTAATTGGCAATAGTACCGGCCTTTATAATGCCCAGCAATATTTGAAGTGCGCCGGCTATCATCACCGCTAATAAGAATGTTTCGAACGAGCCCAACTTGGTAATAGCATTTAATACAATAACGGTTAAACCCGCGGCAGGCCCAGCAACGCTAAGTTGCGAACCGCTGAAGATACCAACCACAATACCACCAATGATACCGGTTAATATCCCCGCGAAAAGCGGTGCGCCGGATGCCAGCGCTATGCCTAAACATAATGGCAGCGCTACCAGGAACACTACTACACTTGAAGGAAGATCTTTTTTAAGATTTTTGGACAGAAAATACTTTTTCAGGTTGAGATCGCCGCCGGCGATGCCTCCTTGATTAATTTGCATAACAAGATTTTTTAGAATGAATTTGGGGACCTAACAGATGGATGCAAAATGCCCATAACAATTGCGGGCAAAGCATACTGTTTCAACCGTAAATAATGATGTACGGCTGCTTACCCGGCTCAGCAACTGAACCGGCGAATAAATGTTAGGCGTTGGGCGGTGGGGTAGGGACTACCGGATGGTAAAGCTGCTGGTAAAGCGAATGCTCCTGGTTGTGCAGTATGTTGGTTTCAACAATAAAAGTTTTGAAAACAACAAAATGGAGGTAATTCTCATCGAAGATCTTTTTCTCTTTAAAGGCATCCTTTTCAGGGTCTTCCTTTTCAGTTTTCGATTCGTGCTCCAGTTGCATAATAACCGCGTTTACCGCTTTATTATCGAGGCATAAAAAAGCAGGCGCAATGGATATGGCCATCTTTGCAACAAAGATGCTCATAAACAAAACCACTACCGAAAGTTTTAAATTCCTTGCTTTCATGCGCTGCAAATATAGTAAAATCTGTAAACCAAAAACAGGGTAATCACAATCTTACAATTTAATTACTATTTTTAGCGCTGTACCTAATAAGCCAGGATAGTGAACAAAAAGTTAGAAATATTAGCGAAAAAGCGCCAAAAAGCGCTTGAGGGGGGCGGCCACGCCCGTATAGAAAGCCAGCATAAAAAGGGCAAGCTCACTGCACGCGAGCGCCTTCACTTTTTATTGGACGATGGTAGTTTCCAGGAAATTGGGATGCTGGTTTCGCACCGTTCGACCGATTTTGGGATGGAAAAAGAAAAGTACCCCGGCGATGGCGTGGTAACAGGTTATGGTACAATTAACGGCCGTTTGGTATACGTTTTCTCGCAGGACTTTACCGTTTTTGGCGGGTCGCTATCAGAAACCCATGCCGAAAAGATATGTAAAATAATGGACCTGGCCATGAAGAACGGTGCGCCCGTTGTAGGGTTGAACGACTCTGGTGGAGCACGTATACAGGAGGGTGTGGTATCTTTAGGAGGCTATGCTGATATATTTTACCGCAACACCATGGCCAGCGGCGTAGTGCCGCAAATATCGGCCATTATGGGCCCATGCGCGGGCGGCGCGGTGTACTCGCCCGCTATTACCGATTTTATTTTGATGGTAGAGCATACCAGCTATATGTTTGTAACCGGCCCCAATGTGGTGAAAACTGTAACGCACGAGATAGTTACTTCCGAAGAACTTGGCGGCGCCAACACCCATGCCACCAAAAGCGGCGTAACCCACTTTGCCTGCACAAATGAGATTGATGCCATTCAGCATGTAAAGAAACTGCTGAGTTACATGCCACAAAATTGCGAGGGCCGTGCGCCTGTTTTGCCTTACGAAGTAGGCGATGAAAGCCGCCCGAAACTAACAACACTGCTACCCGAGAATAATTCTCAACCCTATGATATTCGCGAAGTGATAGAGGAAGTATTGGATGCCGGTTCATTTTTAGAAGTTCATAAAGATTTTGCCGAAAATATTGTGGTGGGTTTTGCCCGTTTGGCGGGCCGTAGCATTGGTATTGTGGCTAACCAACCAGCCTTTTTGGCTGGCGTGCTTGATATCCACTCCTCGCAAAAGGCAGCCCGCTTTGTCCGTTTTTGCGATAGCTTTAATATCCCCTTGCTGGTGTTTGAAGATGTGCCGGGCTTTTTACCGGGTACCGACCAGGAATGGAATGCCATTATCACCAACGGTGCTAAATTGCTGTTTGCGTTCTGCGAGGCGACCGTGCCGCGTATTACCGTGATTACCCGCAAGGCTTACGGAGGCGCTTATGATGTAATGAACTCCAAGCACATTGGCGCCGATATGAACTTTGCCTGGCCAACCGCCGAAATTGCCGTAATGGGGGCCAAAGGCGCTGCCGAAATTATCTTTAAACGCGAGATCAGCACAGCTGAAGACCCGGAAGCGAAATGGCGCGAAAAAGAACAGCAGTACGCTGATATCTTCGCCAACCCCTATCGCGCCGCAGAGCGGGGCTTTATCGATGAAGTGATAGAACCCGCCGAAACCCGTATTAAGCTCATTGCGGCATTTAAAATGCTGGAAAAT
>CBFGNE010000732.1:0-2510 GCA_965649995.1 uncultured Mucilaginibacter sp. | reverse complement strand
TTTGTTGTTGAACAAAATTGCCCGCCCGAGTTGGAATGGGAATTTGAAGATGAAAGCACCCATTTTTTAGCCACGGTTGATGGCGTACCTGCCGGCGCCTGCCGCTGGCGGAAAACCGATAAAGGCTATAAACTTGAACGCTTTGCCGTATTAAAAAAATTCCGTGGCTTTGGCGTAGGACAGGAGTTGGTGCGCACCGTTTTGGCCGCATTGCCTGCCGAGGCCGAATACGTTTACCTGCACGCCCAACTGGATGCGGTTACCCTATATGCCCGTTTCGGCTTTGAGAAAACCGGACCCGAGTTTGAAGAAGCAGGGATACGGCATTATAAGATGGTGAAGAAGTGATTTCGGATTTCGGATTTTACTCTTAATGCTACCGCGGGCGTCCAGCCCGTTTTTGCATAGAGTCAGCTTTCAGCTGATGCAAGCTGGGAAGCTTGCACAGTGCCCACCACGAGATGCGTTGCGCTAATCTCGCGGTAGCAGAAAAATGCGGCTGGGACGGAGTTTTACACCGGGAATTTTCTAATATTCACTTGATTAATAAAATCATCACATATAGCAATGAAAATAGTTAACTCAATTGGTTCCTGCTTTATATTGGGGTTTTTAGCTTGTTCGGGTTGCCAGGTTAAAGGTGATAAGATTGCAAGTGAGATTTCTTCGGAAGGAAAACAGTCAATGCTATCAACGAGAGCAGCAGATACCCTTAAGTTGTACCCCTTTTTAAGGCGACAGTTTCGGACTGATGGTGACAAAGAACTTAAGGAAATTCGCTGCCAAAATGATACTTTAATAATCGCGACCACCGGATGGTTCTTTTATTATCCGTTCGGGAAGGTAACCAATGAAAAAGCGCTTAAAAATGCTTTTTATATTTATCAATTTGTTAACGAGATACAACATAAAGGGCAAAACGATTCCACCAAATTGTATAGATTTAACAAGGATGGTAGTTTTGTTAAGTTTGTTAAATCCGACGACAATACGAGATTTGAAATTGTATCTGCGGTAATTAACAACCCGGATATGGTTTTCCTCAATGGGGTAAAAGTGGGAATGAGTAAATCAGAATTTTACCGCGCGTACTTTAAAAGGAATATTGAAAGAGAATTGCCTGATATAAAAGTAGTGGAAATAATTACAGCATTGGATGGGATGTGGCATTACTATACTTTTTCTGGGGGCAGGTTAAGTCAAATAAAACTATCCACAGATTATTTATTAGACCAAAAGTAAACATAACAGGAAGGAAAACCATTACTACCACGGGCTTCCAGCCGTGGTTGCATATGGTCAGCTTTCAGTTGACGCAAGCTGGACGCTCGCACCATGCGCACCACGAGATACGCTGTGCTAATCTCGCGGCAGCGGATAAAAATGTAATAATGAGATTCGTACCTCAAGGACGTGGTGGTGAGTAGGTGGGGTGCGAGCAGAGCCGTTTTGCAAGTTCCCCCCGCATCGCGGGAGATCACTAATATTTTGATCTTTTCTTTAAAGTATTAATGAACTCCCTCCGGTCGGTTGTCTTTGTGCCTCACAACTACGCAGGGAAGAATTGTTTAAATCACTTTCACTGCACTCACCCCAAACTTATTCAAAAAATCAACCCCTTCGTCGCTGGCGAGGCCTTTGTATTGGGCGTACGATTTATCAAAGTAAACTTGCTTTATACCGGCAGAGAATATAAGCCTGGCGCATGGCAGGCATGGCGATAGCGTGGTGTACAGCGTAGCGCCTTCCAGGTTAGCCCCGTTCTTCACCGCGTACAGTATAGCGTTCTCCTCGGCATGCAGGGCAAGCGAGCAGCTGCCTTTACTGTCGCGCGCGCAGCCATGCTCGGGGAACTCCTCGTCGCAGTTGTGGGTGCCTGCAGGCGGGCCGTTATAACCTATGGAGATTATCCTGGTATCTTTAGCTAAAACAGCACCTACCTGGGCTTTAACGCAATGCGAGCGCTTAGCCAGGTCGGTTGCCAAATTCATAAAAATATGGTCGAATGTAGGTTTCATGCTTAATTTATTAAAAGAAGAAAAGGTTAGTTACCGGATCGCTCCACTAACTAACCTTCACTTCAAGTATTCTGAAAATTCTAAAATTCTGAAAATCCTGATTCAGACAATTAATGCCCTCCGCCTGCTTCCAGGTTGTCTACATCTATACCTTGTTTCTTTAACTCAGCGCCTGCTTTAAACGCAAAGAACGCCAGGTAAGCAAAGCCGATAACCGGAACGATGTATGACAAGTGGATACCGCTGGTATCGGCCAATATACCTTGTACCGGCGGGATGATAGAACCCCCCAGGATCATCATGATTAAAAATGCCGAACCCTGGCTGGTGTATTTGCCCAAGCCTGTTACTGATAGCGAGAAGATAGAAGGCCACATGATAGAGCAGCATAAGCCACCGCTAATAAACGAGAAGATAGCGATCATCCCGGTAGTCATTAAACCAATTACCATAAACAGGGCGCCTAAAATACCAAATATAGCCAGCGTGCGT
>CBFGNE010000731.1:0-2514 GCA_965649995.1 uncultured Mucilaginibacter sp. | reverse complement strand
GGTTACTTTAGGATAGGCACCGTGCTAAAAACCAAGGGGTTGAAAGGCGAGATGCAGCTATACATGGACTTTGATGGCGTTGAGAATATAAAGATCACGTCGGTTTTTTTAGATATCGCGGGCAACCTTGTGCCTTTTTTTGTTGAATCGATAAAACACAACCAAAAGAACAGCGCCTACCTGTACCTGGAAGATATCGACACCATCGAAAAAGCCGCCATGCTGGTACGGAAAGATATTTACCTGCCCAATAAAGCGAAACCTAAAAAGCGCAAAGAGGAATTTACGCTTAAAGACCTTAAAGGCTTCATTGCGGTTGACGTATACGAAGGCGAACTGGGCGAGATCATCGATATTCACGAATTCCCCCAGCAGCTGATTGCTGCCGTTAACTATAAAGACAACGAAGTACTGTTCCCGTTAAACGAAAGCATTATACAGGGGATTGACAGGGTGAAGAACATTGTAACCGTTGACCTGCCCGAAGGCTTGCTGGATATTTATATGGAGTAATTACTCCCCGGCAAACACTTCCGATTTTGAGGCCATCTTTTTATTAACGCCTGTTATATCGCCCCTGTTCCGCGGGTTACAGCGATACCTGGATACTGTATCGCCTGTTTTGGTAGAAATAAGAGCGATCTCGTAATCAAAATTGTTCGCTTTAGCATATTCAAATTGAGGCTGGTTCCCCTCACTATCCGCCGGTAAAACGCTGCTCAATAGGGTTAAACCTATGTTAGTCCAGGTAGCCGAGCTTTGCGACATAAAACGCTCCCTATCCATACGCACCTTTATTACCAGGTCGGCGCCAAGCATACGGCCAACACTATCGGCAGGCATTGTCCAAGCGGTGCGCAGGTCGGCCATTTTGGCAAGCAGGCGTTTATTAATCGAATCTGCACCCATTAAAGAAACGTTGTATTGCTTATCGCGGCGGAGATGGCTGCTTTTAAAATCCAACAAGGCCTGCTCTACTTCTGCCTGTAACTCCTGGCTTGCTGTTTGTTCCTGCAAATACCAGTCATCCTGCCTTGGCTGCTTACCGCTATAATAAACGTCGGCAGGCAAAACGGCCAGTGTTTTCCCATTGATATCGTTGGCCGAAAGATAGGCTTTGTTTATGTAGATGCCGCTGTAGCACGACGATAGCAGCAGCGTTATAGCGATAAGGGTAGGTAGCCTTGTTTTCATAATTTGCATATGTGAGCAAGACGGAATACAAGGCAAAATATTATCCCGATAGAGAATAAAAATACTTTAATCCGGTAATGGCGCGTGCATTCATTTATAATGTAAGCCTATATGCCCGCGCGGCGAAACTCCACCTGATTTCACGAACAACAGAACTCCTTACGTATAAACCAACGATAAATAAGGCAATATTTTTAACCTATTCATAAAACATAATCAGGTTTGCTTAATTTCGCATTAATGGGAAACACCGCAGAGGAATTTTTAGAGGCATCGGAGCTGAAAGTGTTTGAGATGGATCACCGCCGCATCATCAACCATAATATTGGCAAGTATGATGTTGCTGTCGCGAGGGGGCTGTCACGGATCATCAACCTCGATAATTCTAAAAAGAAAGGGCACGCCATCAAATGGAAAGTGATGGAGAACCTGGACAAGTTTTTGCCCGAGTTTGAGGCTAACTTCCAAAAACGCGGCGGCAAAGTGATTTGGGCAAACGATGCCGATGAAGCCACCCGCGAGATATTGAACATCCTTACCAAAGCAAAGACCAAAACGGTTGTCAAATCCAAATCGATGGTGACCGAAGAAATTCATTTGAACGAATTCTTAGAGGGCAACGGTATCGAATCGGTAGAGAGCGACCTGGGCGAATATATTGTGCAGTTGCTTGGCCAACGCCCCTACCATATTGTTACCCCGGCCATGCACCTTTCTAAAGAAGACATAGCCAAACTTTTCCACGAGCGTTTTGATACACCGGCCGATGCCGCGCCGGAGCAGTTGGTACAAAAAGCGAGAGAATTACTGCGCGAAAAATACCTGCAGGCAGATGTAGGCATCACCGGGGCAAATTTTTTGATAGCCGATACAGGCAGCATTGCCATCAGCGAGAACGAAGGCAATGCAAGGCTCACAACCACCTTCCCAAAAATACAGATCAGCATTGTGGGTATTGAGAAGATCATCCCCTCGATAACCGACCTCGACCTGTTTTGGCCGATGCTGTCGACTCATGGTACGGGGCAAAACCTTACAGTTTACAATACCATTTTGAGCGGCCCGCGCCAACCCGGCGAAACTGATGGCCCCGAAGAAATGTATGTGATATTGCTGGATAACGGCCGCACCAATTTACTGGCGCAGAAAGAACAGCGCCAGGGACTATACTGCATCCGTTGCGGAGCCTGCTTAAACGTTTGCCCGGTTTATAAAAATATTGGTGGGCACACGTACGAAACCGCCTACACTGGCCCAATTGGCTCGGTAATTACGCCGCATATGCGGGGGATGGAAGATTTTAAACACCTTAGCTATGCT
>CBFGNE010000730.1:0-2524 GCA_965649995.1 uncultured Mucilaginibacter sp. | reverse complement strand
TAATTATCTTTTCCATTGTGTTTACTTTTATGTAAACTCATTTTAGGACAAGACACAATTACAAAGGTGTTCCATGGTGTTTCACCCAAAAGTGGAACACCTGAAACAGTTGGCTTCGGGATCTACATCAAAACCTTGGTAAAGCCCTCCGGCAACACCAATAACGGTACTTTGCTTTTAACGGCAAGTTTTTGGGTGTGCCCAATATCAAAAATGCCGTGGTTGCGGTGTATCATTACCAGCATATCTATCTGCCCGTGTTCGGTAAGCCAGTTTAAGCCGGCGTTCACGCCGTCGTTTTGCAGGCTGCGGTAGTAAATGTTGGGGTAATCTACCTTACAGGTTACCTCGCTTAAAAAAACGTCAACCTGTTTTTGGCTATCGGCAGGTACGTCCATTACATGGCTAACAAGGATTTGGGCATTAAAATACCTTGCAAAATTGGCAACTGAATGCAGGGCTTCAATATCCGTAGCGCTTAAGTCGGTTGCGAAGCCTATTTTTTTTATCGGCTTATACAGGTGGTGTTTAGGGATAAGCAGTAACGGGAAATCGGCCTTATTGATCAAATCCCGGGTGTTGCTTCCCAGCACAAATTTAGAAAACACATTGGCACCCGACATCCCCATCACCACCATGTTTATTCTATCATCGTCTACCAGGTTCCGTACGTAGTCGGTAACATCACCCACCCCGGTAGAATAGCGTACAGTAGGCTGGAAACCGCCATCGCTGTTGCTTTCTAAAACCTCGGCCAGGTAAATCAATTCGGCTTCGGCGGCGTCCTTCAGGCTTGTTTTGTCTTCCAGCCGCCAGGCAACTTGCGCAGCTATCACCGATTCGGCAGGCACCTTAATGGCGTTGCATAGCTTTATATTGGCATTAACTTGTTTTGCTACATTGAATGCATATTTTGCTGCATTGTTTGCCGCAGGCGAAAAATCTGTTGGCACAAGTATAGTTTTCATTTTTCGGGATTATTATATCAACGAAGATGCATCAACCCGGCTGTTAAAATAATGACAGCCGTCACTCTCTGCATCTATTTGGGGGACGTAGCTGCGTTTGGGATTTAATTTTGGCCTATTTTAAGCGTTTTATCGCCCTGGCTGTACATCAGCATCCCGAGGTTGTTGTCCAGCCCGTAAATATCGTTGTAAACCACAAGTGCTCCATCAACCATTTCGCAGGTGAGGTAGGTTACGGCAATTGGCAGTGCTTTTTTCAGGGTGAAGTTTTTCCTGATACCCTTATCAATAGCTTTTTCCAATACAGGCAAGGCGGCTTGTGCATTATCGTTAGCCAGCAATAGTTTGGCAAGCTTTACTATATGCTGCACCCGGATACAGCCATGGCTATATGCCCGGTTGTTGTTGAAAAATAACCCCTGTTCAGGTGTATCGTGCAGGTATATGTTGTAAATATTATCGAAACTAATCACCATTTGTCCAATGCCGTCATCACATCCTTCGGTTTGTGTTGCATAGTACCGCTGCGGTGCCTTTAATATCAATTTTAAATATGCTTTACCGGGCGATATTAGCATCCCGCCATTGTTATAAATGGTGTAACGGTTGGTAGCTAAATAACTGGCATCGTTAATGGCTTTGGGCAGTATTTCTTTCACAAATGTTTTTTGCGGAACGCGCAACTCGGGCGATGTGGTAAAGCACTTAATGGCACTGTTTAAGGTTGGCGAGGGAGTTTCGCGTGTCCCTACTACCACCCTAAAGGTATCCATAACTCCCCTGTGGTAAAAGCTTAGTTTATAGGAGGGTACGTTAACGTGTATAAAATTATCGGTATCCAGCGCCGCCCACCTCAGCCTTTCCATATTAAGGGCAATTTTGCGCACTTCAGCCTCCGGGAATTCATAGCAATCGCCTAATTGTACACCGGCAATAACATGCATGCGGCTTTGCAAATTTTGATAAAGTTTGTTTTTAGGCTGTGCACTCACCATGGCCGTCATAAAATCCTTGCTCTGCATGGCGGTGTTAATAATATCAATTGCATTAAAAGGTAGCCCGCCCTTGTCGATTTTTGTAGCGGGGAAGTCAGGGTTATACTTGCCAAAATGCAGGTTGTTTGTAAACGATACCATGGCATCGGTCAGCATGATCTCGAAACGTGCCTGTTGAACAATAGGCACTTGTTTGGTTCGCTCTAAGATATCATGAAGTTTGGTGTACAATAATTCGGTGGGGTGGTAGTCGGCATGGTTTAAGCCAAACTGCAAAACGCAATCAATCATTAACATTGCAGCCCAGGTTTTATCAGCGTCGGCTTCATTAACTATCCAGTTTTGGGCATATTGCCGTTGCTTATAAAACCTGCTAACGGTTGCCGGGAAATTTAATTGGAGTTTAGCTTCGCCCAGTTGCCTGGCCACTTCTTTGCGGAGCGCGCTATCGGCTGGGTTTGCATAGTTTTGGCTTATGCTTGCGCCCGCTTTAATAAAAGCAAGCAGTAAAATTAATACAAACAGGCATGTTAACAGCAAAGTGCTCGCTGTATAAATATG
>CBFGNE010000729.1:0-2530 GCA_965649995.1 uncultured Mucilaginibacter sp. | reverse complement strand
CCAGGCTGCGGTAGCCATCCAGGTAGATATCTATATTTCCCCAGAAATCCTTGCTGTTGTTGAGCGAGAATATGCCGCGCGCAGGAGCATCTTTAATGGCTTTTTGAGCATTCATCCAAAAGCCGATGGTGAATTGCTGAAGTGATGGGATAGTTGCGCCGGCGCTTCCGTATATAAGGAAGCCATCCGTTGCACCTTTAAAGCCCGAGCCTTTTACGCCGGCATCAAACGTTATTTTAGTAGCCGTACCGGTAAGTGCGCCTACGCTATCGGTAACAGCCCCGTTAAACGGCAGGTAAGTAACCAGGGTGCCTGCGGCAACCTCTGTTGAGCTGTTGTACCCATCGATTTTAGGGATTGGTTTATCCGGACGAAAATCATTGGCTTTTTTTTGGCAGCCTGTAAGTGCTATGCCGATAACAGTACCGCAAAGCAGTAGCGTACCAAGTGTTTTTGTAATATTTTTCATTGTGCCTTTACTGTTTTAATTAATAACCGGGGTTTTGTGTAAGCGTACCTGCGCTCAGGTCAATCTCGTTTTGCGGTACCGGCCAAACTTCGTTTTTGCCGGCCTTCCAGCCTTTAGGGCCAAATACCTCGGCAGCCCGGCCCTGGCGTATTACGTCAAAATAACGGTCAAATTCCATGGCCAGTTCTACCTGGCGTTCGTGCCATATAGCAGTGCGCAGCCCTCCCTGGTCTGTAGTGGTTACTTTTGGCAGTATAGCTGCGTTGCCGCCCCTTGCCCGTGCCCTTACCAACTCTAACGAAGCAATTGCTTGTGCGGAGTTACCGGTTTCGTTAGCGGCTTCGGCATTCATCAATAATACTTCGGCATAACGTATAACGCGTACGTTTTGGTCCTCGCCTTCGTTTTGGAGGAATGGTACGCTGAACGGAACGTATGATTTTTGGTTGTAGCGCGGGTTATCTCCTGTTGCAGGTATTGCGTCGCCTTCCGGAGTGGTTTCGCCGCGGAAGATGATAGTTGCGTCCCTGCGTGGGTCGCCGGCTTCAAAAGCATCGGCCAGTGCCTGTGTAGGTACGTTAAAGCCCCAGCCACCGCCTGATGAGCCACGTACGCCTTGTATCTGCGAGTACTGGCTGTTAGCGGCGCCTCCCGGTAAGCTCTGGCACTGGATCTCGAACACCGACTCGGTGCTGTTTTCGTGCGCAATGCGGAACTCCTGCTCAAAGTTAGGGTACAGCGAGTAGCCCATACCCATTACCTGGTTGGTAAAGTTTAATACATCGGCCCATTTCTTTTGGTACATGGCCACTTTTGCGTGTAATGCCAATGCAGCACCTTTGGTAGCCCTGCCAATATCAGCGGGGCCGTAGGATTGCGGCAATACGCCGGCAGCATCAGTAAGGTCCTGCTCAATGGCAGCGTATATCTGCGCTTTAGCAGTACGCGGCTGATTGTATTCTCTGGCATCTTTTGGTAAGTGCAGCCTTAAAACCACATCGCCAAAAGCCCGTACCAGCCTAAAGTAGTTATAGGCGCGCACAAACTTTGCCTCGGCAATGTAACGGGTTTTCAATGTTTCATCCATGGTGATGGCAGGGATGTTATCAAGAACCTGGTTGCACAGGTTAATGCTTTGGTATTGGCCATTCCAAAAATCCTGTAATTGCCCGTCGGTAGCCGTTACCGTAAAGTTGTCGTAAGTGTTTAAGTAGGTAGCATCGCTTTCGCTGCTGCCTTTTTCTGTTTCGTCGCTGCCCAGGCTTTCTACGGCCATAGGTGCAAAGGCGGTTTGTTTCCACTCGCGCAGATTGGCGTAAATAGAGTTTACAGCCTTTGTTGCATCATCCTGGGTTTTAAAAAATTCTACGCTGGGTTGTTGGGCCTGCGGTGGCACATCCAGGAAGCTTTTCTTGCACCCTTGCGATATCATCAGCACTGCGCATGTACTTAAGGCCAGTGCGTATTTAAAGTTTTTGTTAAACATGTCCTTTAATATTTTTATGTTAAAATGTAACGTTTACACCAAAGTTGTAGGTAGCATATAATGGGTATGCCCCGTTATCGATACCTGCGTTGGTTGGCGAACCGCCAATTTCGGGGTTGAAGCCCCGGTAACTAAATGAGTTATACACGTTTTGCGCACTTGCAAATACACGCAGTTTTTTCATGAACATTTTGGAAGCTACAGAAGCCGGCAGCGTGTAACCTAACTGTAAGTTACGGATACGGAAGTACGCGCCGCTTTCAACATAAAAACTGTTTGGTTTATAGTTTTCGCCGCCGCCTATGCTGGCAGATGGATAGGTATTTGAAGTACTTGCACCATGCCAGCGGTTATCGTAAAAATCTTTAGTGAAGTTTTCGGCACCGAAGCGGTAACCTAAGTTAGCGTTGTAAACGTCTACACCGGCAACGCCTTGCAAATGAACCGCCTAATCATATTGTTTGTAGGTGAAGGTGGTGATTAAGCCATACAGGTATTTAGGGTTAGGGTTACCAATAACTGTACGGTCTTTTGCATCAATTACGTTATCGCCATTAAGGTCTTTGTACCTGAAA
>CBFGNE010000728.1:0-2542 GCA_965649995.1 uncultured Mucilaginibacter sp. | reverse complement strand
CTTTCATTCATCAAACAAACCAATGGGCCGGGCGACTATTGGACCAGCTTTCTTCCGGGCGTTATTGTGTTTGGGCTGGGTATGTCGTTCACGGTAGCGCCGCTTACAGCATCGGTAATGGGTTCGGTTGATGATCATTTCTCGGGCACGGCATCGGGCGTAAATAACGCTATTACCCGTATTGCCAATGTTTTTGCTAACGCGATATTTGGTGCGCTGGCGGTGCTGTTCTTCACCGGCGCACTGGAAAAAGAGATCAAAGATATCCCGCTTAAAGCGGCAGATAAACAGGAAATAGTGGCTGCTGCCAAAAACCTCGGCAACGCCAAAGTACCTGTTGGTGTAGCGCCGAATGATAAAAAACGCATCGAACAAGCCTATCACCAGGGCTTCATCAGTGCGTACGCCAAAATTATGCGGATATCTGCAGGGTTAGGTTTTATGGGCGCGCTGATGGCGGTAATATTCATCAGGAACAAAGCAGTTAAGAAAAGAGAAACACCGTAGCTGGGCGCTTACCACAATTTAGCCACCATATCATACCGGGCCTGGTAATTTTCACTTGTTGGCTGCTGGTTATAGGCCAAGTAATAAATATACCGGTTGTTTTTATCTATCCCCGGCATTAGTTTAACAAGTGCTTTGCGCATCAGCAGGTTTTCGGCTTTAATAGCTGCGGTATCTTTCAGCTTTATTTTTGTTACGTAAGTTATCTGCGGAAAGCTACCTTCGGGCGTGGTTTTGTTATTAATACTGACGATATGTGGCCGGGTAAGCAGGTCGTCTACAGGAGTGGGGAACTTATAGGCTTTATTTGCATCTGCAATTATTTTATTATATACGCGGTATACTTCGGGTTCATTATCATACACCCAAATCTCATTTGGCCTTAAGCTAATGATAGCCAGGTTTATATTGTTTACTGCATCTATCAGCTGGCCCTTGCTGTACTGTACTTTTGCTACCTCGAAAAGTTCCTGGGCGTTTTTGCCGTTAAACCCATAAGGTTGCATATCCATGAAGCATATCTTCCAACCGTAGCTGTATTTGGCGTAACCCACTGTTACTATTTGTTTGTTGGGCACCTCCTTTTTTGCCTGAATGAACTGCATAAAATACATCTCCTGCGCCACGGCGGGGTAAATAAGGCTGTAAGCATTCACATCCTTTAACCGCGATTTGATGGTATCCTTACCCAGGTATTTGTTTACTACGAAATATTCGTCCAGGCGCTTAAACGTATCAATAACCAGGGCATGTCCTATGTTTCTCATGCGCGCATCGTTATTGGCATCACCAAGGAGCTCTTTAGAAAGCAGGCTCCCCAGCGCCTCCGTATCTCCTTTTTTGATAAGGTGAAATGCCTTTTCGTTCATTTCGTGCATATCGTTGCGCCGGCCTTCCTTTATCTCGTCGTTTTTCCAGTAGCCGGGTTTGCTGCAGCCCAATAAAAATACGGCCATAAAAGCCATAACAAAGCAGCCGTGTAAATTAGGGGTTACGCGTATCATGTTGCTAATGTAAATAAAGAGGAGCAATACGCTAAGTTTTAGTTAAATAAAACCACTCCTTTGCAAGCCTATGCTTTCTGCCTTATGTTAGGCCCCCACCGCGAGATTAGCGATAGCGTATCTGGTGGGTAACATGGCTGAAGCTTTCAGCTCCGTCAGCTGGAAGCTGACACAATGCAAGCCACGAGTTAAAACTCGCGGCAGCGGTTTTGATATTGCAATCATAGCGATGGGTTTGAAACCCATCGCTATGGAAAAGGCCACCGCGAAATTTAAAAGCCATTCCCTGCAAATAACCCCTAACCTTTGCATCCCTGCATTTTCCGCCTTACCTTAGCGCTGCACATGAAAAAAACAATCATCACCCTGTGCCTTTCGCTTTGCTGCGTTATGGCATTCGCACAGTCGTTCACCGGCACAGTTGTATACAGTAACACCTATAAAAGCAAGTTGCCTGCTGTAACCGATGCACAGTTTGCCGATATGATGGGTACCGTGCAAACCTGGTATACCAATGGCACCACCTACCGGCAGGATTTGAACGGGCAACTGTTGCAATGGCAGCTTTATGTACCGGCCGAAAATAAGCTGTATACCAAAATGGCCAACTCAACCGATGCCATTTGGAACGATGCGGCCGAAAACAAGGACGAGGTGCTTAGTTCGGAAATTAACCGTGGCGTGGTTGAAATATTAGGTTATAAATGCGATGAGTTGGTGCTGCATTGCAAATCGGGCGTGCAGAAGTATTACTTCACCACAAAGTTGCCTTTGGATGCCAGTGCCTACGCAAAGCATGAGTTTGGCAACTGGCGCGAATACTTGTCGAAAGCACCCGGTGTAGCGTTGAAAGTAATTGTTGATAGCCCGCAGTTTACGATGGAAAGCGTAGCTACCGAAGTAAAACCGGGTACACCTGATGAGGCCCTGTTTGTATTGCCTGCCGGTATTGGTACAGTAAAAAGCCCTTATTAAATGCCTGAAGCCAAACCCGGAAACAGATTATTTACCAGGGGAAACCTGGTAAATGC
>CBFGNE010000727.1:0-2553 GCA_965649995.1 uncultured Mucilaginibacter sp. | reverse complement strand
CATAATAACCAGGTTTGCCTCCTGGAAGGTACCGCCGGATGCCTCATGAAAAACATCGGCAGTTATAGACGGGTTGTAAAACGCGAGGGATTTTGGGAACCAGTTTTTATGAATGTAAAAGTAAGCTGATGGCTGCGTGTTTATAAAATTTTCGCGGGCAACAAAGCCGGTTTGCGGCTGGTAGTTTTTGGTAACCGCCGTCTCAAACCAATCTACATACAACAGGTTGCTCGAATAATTAAATTCGGTAAAAGCCGCCATGCCGTTTTGCCCGGTTAATGTGTTTGACGAATGGGACACCATGCCACGTAAAAATAATGGCGCACTCACCTGCCATTGCGCATCAATTGCCTCCACGGGGTTTAACGATGATGGCCGCCCTGCGCCTGCCTGGTTTTGGCGAAGCACTTCCATTACCCCCAGCTGTAGTTTATCCCCTACGTTCCGTTTGTAGCGGAACACCCCAAATAAAGCCCCCGCCTGGGTAGTATCCCCGGCTTGTTTCATGGCCAATATACCTGCCGATTGTTTGTTGTCCTGGTGAATAAAGCGCAGCCCGCCATCGAGGGTGAGGGGTACTCCCCCATCGCTTAAACCTACCCTGCGGCTAAAAAACGGCTGGATAAGGCTGTTTTGGCCTACGGCAAACAAACTTGCATTCTCTAAAAAAAACTGCCGCCGCTCCGGGAAAAACACGCTGGATCGGCTAAGGTTTACCACCTGCCTGTCTACCTCCGCCTGCGCAAAATCGGTATTCACGGTAGCTTCCAGCGTGGTGTTAGAGCTGATAGCATACTTTAGCTCTCCGCCAAATTCGGGCTTATACTTTGTTTTGCTAAGGTTGGTTTTATTAGCGTTTACAAGGGCGTAGGGCTGTATTTGCAAGTTAACATTAGCTTGTGGCGCAACAATACCGGCTAAGATGCCGCCGTAATCCAGCCGCCCCTGGCTAAAAGCCTGTGGCCAGGGCGACCAGCCGCTCAGTTCGCCCAGGTTCCGGATGTTCCTTGCAAAGTTAATGCTCCATTCGGCAACGCTTTTTGGGTAACGCAACGTGGCGAAGGGAATAGCAATTTCGGTTGTCCACGAATGTTCTTGTATGGTGCTGGCTGCCTGCCAAACAGCGTCCCATTTGTAATCGTAGGTTTGGTCGGCATAATACATCAGGTCCATTTGGGTGCCATAAGGGCTTACTGCAAAGCTCATCACCGGCATCCTTCGGTCTTTAAAAGGGTCGATAAGTATTTGGAAATTCTCGTTATTACTGAAGCTAAAATCTCGCCGCATATCCTGTACCTGCAGGCCTTTCTTACCCGGCGGAAAGTGGCAAACTGCGGTAACGTAAATATTCTTATCATCGTACAGCAGCCTTACCTCGGTATCGTAGGCAGCGGGGGCGCCCTCCCTGGGGTAAGATGTGATAAAGTTTTTTGCAACTGGGGCGCTTGCCCAGGCGCTTTCGTTCGCCACGCCATCAATTGCAATACGCCCGGTTACGCGGGTAGCCACCATCTGCAGGCGCTGCGCAAGGGCGGGAGGCTGGAACGACTGGGCATTGGTCCGATATATATCGGCCATTATAAAAAGGCATACTGCACAAAAAAAAACATAAAAATTCGGGCGCAATAAATATTTCATACCCCAAATAAAGGGTGCTGCGTGTTCTTTTTTTTAGAATTTAGACAAAGGGCCGTTTCGATGCCGCAGGTAGGGGCTTTAGAGCCGCCGAAGTATTTAAAGCCCTTAAAACGTCAATTAAAGGTAACAGATGTAGTATTGGCCGAAATGGTAGCAGTTTTTGCAAAACAATGCGCAAATTTACGCTATGCAAACCCTTCGGCAGGCGCGTTACCCGGCCTTTTTACGGCACCTACTCTTCTGGCTGGCCTATATCGGCTACCTGGCCCTAACGGATGCCTGGGAGGATAAGGATGAACTGATTTTCCAGATAGACCCGCAATTCACTACGGATGTGCCGTTGGTTATCGCCCTGTGCTACTTTAACCTGTACGTGCTGATGCCTGCTTATTATCATAAGCATAAGTATTTCCATTATGCGGGGGCGCTTGCCATATTACTGCTGGTGGCAGGGCTCCTCGCCCGTTTTTTTAACTATGCTATTTGGGTGCCATGGGATAAAATACACGAGCCTGCGGTTTACGCCGCCGAGCGAAAGGATTTTTGGATAGAGGTGCGTATTGTGCGCAATGCAGCTAAACAACTGCCGGTTATTATGATAACCATGCTGGTAAAGCTGATGCGGAACGCCTTAGTGCAGGAAAAACACATGCGCGAACTGGAGAAGGAAAAGTTTTCGGCAGAGATGGGATTGTTAAAGGCACAGATAAACCCGCACTTCTTTTTCAATACGCTTAATAGTTTATACGCGCTTACCCTGCGGGGTTCGCAACAGGCATCGGCGGTGGTGCTGCGCTTGTCGGAACTGATGCATTATATGCTTTACGAGGCGGCAGCACCCAAAGTACTGCTGCTGGACGAGATAAAACACCTGGAAAGTTTTATAGGCATAGAGCAAATGCGCTTTGCCGACCG
>CBFGNE010000726.1:0-2560 GCA_965649995.1 uncultured Mucilaginibacter sp. | reverse complement strand
TTAATGCCATTGGCACGGCAACTGTTTACAAAATCAAAATACTTCTGGTTATCAAAAAACATTTGGGTTACAATGAAACCCGCGCCCATATCTACCTTTTGCTTGAGGTATTTAAAATCCGTTTTCAGGTTTGGCGCCTCAAAATGTTTTTCGGGGTACCCGGCAACGCCAATGCAAAAATCTGTTTTCAGTATACCTTCATGGTTCTCGTGCAGGTAAATGCCTTTGTTCATGTTTACCACCTGCTGCAGCAGGTCGGTAGCATAGCAGTGGCCGTTGGGTGTAGGCACAAAAGACGCATCGCCACGACGCGCATCACCGCGTAACACCAATACATTCTCGATGCCTAAGAATTGCAGGTCGATAAGCCCGTTCTCCGTCTCATCCTTGGTGAACCCACCGCATAGCAAATGCGGAACGGTATCTACCTTGTATTTGTTCATAATAGCCGCACAAATAGCTATAGTACCGGGCCGTTTGCGGTAGGCTAATTTTTCCAGCAAGCCGGTTTCGTGCTGTTTGTAAATATAATCCTCGCGCAGCGATGTAACATCGATAAACGGCGGCTTAAACTCCATCAACGGATCTATAGCGTTGTAAATGCCTTGGATACTCTCTCCCTTTAGCGGTGGGATAAGTTCAAAAGAGAATAAGGTTTTGCCGTTGGCGTTTGCGATGTGTTCGGTTATTTTCATTACAAATTATGTCTTTTCCGTTACGTCATTGCGAGGAACGAAGCAATCTCCCGATTTGCATATCCGCTATGCATGTGTAGAGATTGCTTCGTTCCTCGCAATGACGCGTGGGTTATTAGCGTCGTATTAATAATTTATATTCGGCCCCAGCCATCTTTCTACTTCTTCCAACGGCATATTCTTCCTCATCGCGTAATCCTCCACCTGGTCTTTACTGATCTTACCAAGGCCGAAATACCTTGCCTGCGGATGCGCGAAATAGAAACCGCTTACCGATGCTGCCGGCATCATGGCCAGGCTTTCGGTGAGGTGCATATGGGCATTATCTTCTGCTTTTAGTATCTCAAACAAGGTTGTTTTCTCGGTATGGTCCGGGCAAGCGGGGTAACCCGGCGCCGGGCGGATGCCCTGGTATTCTTCTTTGATGAGTTCATTGGTATCCAACTGTTCGCCTTTGCTATAGCCCCAGTACTCTTTACGCACCAGTTCGTGCATTTTCTCAGCAAAAGCTTCGGCAAGGCGGTCGGCAAGGGCTTTAGCCATAATGCTGTTGTAATCGTCGTGGTCGGCCTCAAACTCGGCAACCAGTTCGTCGCAGCCTATACCGGTTGTCACGGCAAATCCCCCCCAGTAATCCGGCACACCACTTTCTTTTGGTGCAATAAAATCCGACAGCGCATAATAAGGCTCGTTCTTCGCCTTTTCCGCCTGCTGACGCAGCGTATGGATGCGGGTTAGCAAGGTTGTGCGGGTATCATCGGTATAAATTTCGATATCATCGCCTACGCTATTAGCCGGCCAAAAACCGATAACGCCGTTTGCATGTAGCAGTTTGTTATCTACAATGCGTTTCAACAGCACCTGTGCATCGTCGTAAAGTTTTTTAGCCTCGGTGCCAACATACTTATCGTTGAATATTTTTGGATAGCTTCCGCGGAGCTCCCAAGTGTGGAAGAAAGGCGTCCAATCGATGTACGGCACCAACTCCTCCAGCGGGTAATTTTCAAAAACCTTGGTGCCGGTAATGGCAGGTTTTGGAGCTACATCGCCATCCAGGCTTATCTGGAATTTGCCCGCGCGTGCTTCTTCGATGCTGATAAAGCGTTTGTCGTTCTTTTTATTGGCATGCGCCTCGCGGGCTTTTTCGTATTCGTCTTTAATGCCCTGGATATAGGCATCGCGGTTATCCCGGTTCATCAGGCTGCTGCAAACCGTTACGCTGCGCGATGCATCGAGCACGTGGATAGCAGGGCCAGAATAGTTTGGCGCAACCTTTACTGCCGCGTGTATGCGCGAGGTTGTCGCACCGCCGATGATTAACGGGATCGTGAATCCCTGGCGCTCCATCTCTTTGGCAAAATGCACCATCTCATCCAGCGATGGGGTTATCAAACCGCTTAACCCAATAATATCTACATCCTGTTTTTTTGCTTCTTCTATAATGCGCTGTGCAGGCACCATTACCCCAAGATCTATCACCTCGAAGTTATTGCATGCAAGCACCACACCCACAATATTTTTACCGATATCGTGCACATCGCCTTTTACGGTGGCCATTAATACCTTGCCCGCATTGGCACGTGAGCCACTACTGTCTTCACCGGCATCAATTACGCGCTGTTTTTCCAGTTCGATAAAAGGCAACAGGTAAGCTACGGCCTTCTTCATTACACGGGCCGATTTAACCACCTGTGGCAGGAACATTTTACCGGCGCCAAACAAGTCGCCCACTACGTTCATCCCGTCCATCAGGGGGCCTTCTATCACCTCCAGCGGCTTGGCAAATTTTTGGCGCGCCTCTTCCACATCATCGTCCAGGTATTCGATGATACCTTTCACCAGGGCGTGCGATAAGCGTTCCTCCA
>CBFGNE010000725.1:0-2564 GCA_965649995.1 uncultured Mucilaginibacter sp. | reverse complement strand
GGCATTTGGCATTTTTAAAATTCTCTTCGGCAATATCAAAGCCATAGCTAAATATAGCGGCAAGCCCGGCAACGTTATAACCGGCATCGCGCAGGGCGGCAACGGCTTGCAAGCTGCTTTTACCGGTAGAGATAAGGTCTTCTATAACCACAACCCGCTTATCGGTAGATATTTCGCCTTCAATGAGGCTGCCGGTACCGTGCTCTTTTGCTTTTGCACGTACGTATATAAACGGAAGCCCAAGCTCCTGCGCAACCAATGCGCCCTGTGGTATGCCGGCAGTGGCAACGCCTGCTATACAGCCTACAGCGCCAAATTTTTCTTGTATGGCCGATGATAATTGCTGCCTGATGTAGGTACGGATAGTAGGGAACGACAAGGTAATGCGGTTATCGCAATAAATTGGCGATTTCCAGCCCGATGCCCATGTAAAAGGATTATTAGGTTGTAGTTTTATTGCTTTAATTTGCAGCAGAAATTCGGCAACCTGCTGTTCGGTCTCATTATTGGTAAACATGGCTCAAAAATACAGAATTTATATTAACGAAAAAGCGATTTTGCTTACCGCCGAAGCGCCGGAGCAGATAGAAAAATTTCAACAGATTGAGGCTGAGCATTTTGACCTGAAATTAATTTTCCCCTGGGTGGATAATCAGCCCGGCGCATATTTTTACGTGCTGTGCGATAACCCTAAAGCTTTCCTGAAAAAAGCCATTAAAACGGTAAAATTGGTAGAGGCAGCAGGTGGCCTGGTGCAGCACGAAGATGGCACCCACCTTTTCATATACCGCAACGAGAAATGGGACCTCCCCAAAGGCAAAATAGAAAAAGGCGAGAAGACGAAAGTTGCCGCCGTGCGCGAAGTAGAGGAGGAGTGCGGCATAAAAGTGAATAAGCTGGAAGATAAGATCTGCAAAACCTACCACATGTACCAATGGAAGGGTACCACCGTTTTAAAGAAAACCCATTGGTACCTGATGAAGCACAAGGGCAAGGCCAAACTGGTGCCACAGATAGAGGAGGGGATAACCGCCGTCCGCTTTTTTAACCGCGAGCAGGTGGCTGCGATTGTTAGCAACACCTTCCCATCGATAATGGATGTACTGGAAAAAGCCGAGCTGATAAAAGAACGGCCCATGCCGGCCTAAGCAAAAACAGCGGTTAACAATTTCGCCTTTTTCCCCGCTTTTGCGCACGCATTTAGGTTACCCCGTAAAGAGCACAGAAATTCAAAGAAATTTAAAGATTTTTAAAGGTTTTCTGCGGTAAATGCTACAAAAAGGGGAGCGCTTCTTTTGGGATAAACTGGGCCACATCGCCATTGTATCGGATGATCTCGCGAACGATGCTTGAGCTGATGGACGAGTACCCGGGCTTACTTACAATAAAGATGCTCTCTATCTCGGGCTCCAGGGCGTGGTTCATCTGGGCAATGGCCTTTTCATACTCAAAATCGGATACCGTTCGGATGCCTCGTATCATATAATCGGCGCCAATGCTTTTGCAAAAATTTACCGTAAGCCCCTCATAAGCAACTATATGTATACGCTCGTCATGAGCGAAAACCGCCCGCAGCATATCCTCTCGCTTGGCCACGCTTAGCAGGCCCTGCTTGGTACTATTTACGCCTACGCCTATATAAACCTTATCAAATAAGCCTACGCTCCGTTTTACAATATCTACGTGGGCCTTGGTAACAGGGTCGAACGAGCCGGGGAATAGGGCGATCTTCATATAGACGGATATATAGTATTGCTTTAACCAAAAGTAACAATCAAAAAATATAAAGCAGTATGGAAAAATTAATTATGCTTCAATTAGCACAATTAATTGATTAACAATGTTATATATATAACACCGAAATAACTTATTCGCATGCTTTGGCGTAATCTGTTAAATTCGTGCCCATAAATTTGGGGCGTTTTCAGTATTATTGAGCGATGATTTACCAAAACACATTGGAATATGCCCTGCAACAGGTCGAGCAGGATGAGCTAAAACATTTCCGGAAGCAATTCCTCATCCCAAAGCATAATGGGGAAGATGCGGTATATCTTTGTGGCAACTCTTTGGGGTTGCAACCACGCACAGCGGGCCAATACATACAGGTGCAACTCACCGCATGGCAGGATAACGCAGTTGAGGGTTGGTTTATAGGCAACGACCCATGGCTAAGTTACCATAAACAGCTGTTGCCCGCGCTTGCCGATATCTTAGGCGCTAAGCCTGCAGAGGTAACTATCATGAACTCGCTTACAGTAAACCTTCATTTAATGATGGTAAGTTTCTATAAACCAACAGGTAATCGTTACAAGATATTGATGGAAGCTGGTGCATTCCCGTCAGATCAGTACGCGGTAGAGAGCCAGGCAAAATTTCATGGCTTCGATCCGACAGATGCTATAATTGCGGTAAAACCCCGCGAAGGCGAGATAACTTTACGTACCGAAGATATCCTGCAGCAGATAAAAGATAACGCCGATGGACTTGCTTTGGTGATGTTTAGCGGGATAAATTATTATACAGGGCAATTTTTTGATATTGAAGCAATTACAAAAGCCGCG
>CBFGNE010000724.1:0-2576 GCA_965649995.1 uncultured Mucilaginibacter sp. | reverse complement strand
GATTTTGAACTGAAATTCCAAAACGAAAAGCTTATGGCAACTTTGGCAAACCTGTTTGGTGGGTTGGCCATCATCATATCATGCCTTGGCCTGTTTGGATTAGCAGCGTATGCGGCCGAGCAAAGGGTGAAAGAAATTGGCGTGCGTAAAGTATTAGGCGCAACCGTATTTAACCTCACCGCCCTGTTATCAAAAGACTTTTTGATACTGGTAGCCATTGCCATTGTATTTGCCGTACCTGTATCTATTTACGGGATGAATAAGTGGCTGCAAAACTATGAGACCCGCATCACTATCAGTTGGTGGATGTTGGCCTTATCCGGCGCAATAACCGTTGTTATAGCTTTGGCTACAGTTAGCTACCAGGCGGTAAAAGCTGCACTGGCTAACCCGGTGAAGAGTTTACGGAGTGAATAGGAAGTAAGAGAATCAAGAATTAAGCAACAAGAGCCAAGGCAGTAATCGTCTTGGCTCTTGTTTTTATAGAGAAAAACACGATTCGAAAATTTATCTTGATTCCTGTTTCTTGCTGTCTTGATTCTTTCTCTACTGTATCAATACCGAACAACCACTGTTACGCAGGCGGACACTGCATTAGTATAATATTCGTCAAAATAAACTGATAATTAGATATTTATGTGTTTGGTATCCTTTTTAGGATTTAGTTTTTAGAATTTACTCACTTATGATTAAAAATTATTTGACCATCGCCTGGAGGAGCCTTTCTAAAAACAAAGTGTTCTCTTTTATCAATATATTCGGGTTGGCCATTGGCTTAACCTGCTGCATGCTTATCAGCACTTATATTTACCAGGAACTTACTTACGATACATACCCCGCCAAAGCAAAAAACATTTACCGTGTTGGCCTGCATTTAACAGAAAACGGCGGCGTAACCGATTTTGCTTTGGTTGACGCTGCGGTGGGGCAGGGTATTAAAAATAACATCCCGGGCGTTGTCTCTTCTACCCGTATAAGCGGCAGGGGTGCAGTATACGTTAAGTACGAGGAAAAACTATTTAAAGAAGAGCATTTTAGTATAGCCGATTCCAACTTCTTGGCAATGTTTTCTTTGCCGTTGGTACAAGGAGATAGCCGCACTGCTATGGTTGAACCCAATAGCGTGGTAGTTACAGCCGAAACCGCAAAAAAATATTTTGGCAGTGCGCCTGCTATTGGCAAAACGCTAACCTTACAGGGCGAACGCGACCTGAAAGTTACCGGTGTGGTTGAAAAAATGCCCGATAATTCCCACTTCCATTTCGACGCCTTTATTAGCAAAGCTACCTACCCAGCCAAACGGGAAACCTGGAGCAATATTAGCTTTTACACTTACTTATTATTAAACGATGGTGCAGATGCCAAAAAGATAGAAGCGCAATTCCCCTCACTCGTGTTAAAATACGCTGCGCCCGAAATTCAGCAGGATATGGGCGTGAGCCTGGCCGAAGCACAAAAATCGGTAAATACCTTCCGTTTCTTTTTAATGCCACTTACCGATATCCACCTGCATTCTGCCACAAAATTTGAGATAGAGCCAAACGGCGATATACAATACGTTTATATTTTCAGCGCATTAGCAGTGTTTATATTACTGCTGGCCTGCATCAATTTCATGAACCTCTCAACCGCCAGCTCGGTAAAACGCGCAAAAGAGGTAGGCATACGCAAGGTAATGGGCTCGTTAAAAAGTTCGCTTATCGCGCAATTCCTTACCGAGTCGGTAGTGGTAACTACTATAGCCATGGCCATTGGGCTGGTGCTGATGTATTTAGCGTTGCCATACTTTAATAACCTTGCAGGCAAACAGTTTGAGATAGGCCTTTTCTTAAGCGGAAAAAGCATTGCTATCGAGGTATTCCTGATTTTGTTGGTGGGCGTTATCGCGGGTATTTACCCGGCATTCTTCCTTTCCTCATTTAAAGTATTAAGCGTACTAAAGGGCAATACTTCCACGGGACCGGTTAAACGTAATTTCCTGCGCAGTGGACTGGTTGTATTCCAGTTTTTTATATCTACCTCGCTTATTATAGCAACTATGGTGGTATACCGCCAGCTAAATTACATGCAAAATATAAAGCTGGGTTACGATAAAGAGCAGGTGTTGGTAATAAACGATGCTTACTCCCTTGGCAATAATATTGATGCCTTTAAGCAACAACTCCTGCGCGACCCTCGTGTCGCAAACGCTACAGTAACCGGCAGCGTACCGGGCAGCGCAAATATGGATGGCACACAGATATACGCCAAGGAGTTTAGCGACCAGCAGGAGCACAAAGAGATACATACCAATATTTACCACGTAGAGGACAGCTACCTCGCAACGCTTGGTATAAAAATGGCCATGGGGCGCAACTTTTCTTCGGCATCCCCTGCAGATTCGTCGGCGGTGGTGGTAAACGAGGCCCTGGTACGTGATATTGGCTGGGGCAATACAAACCCCATCGGCAAAACCATCGTACGTTCTGGCCAGCGCGCATTTACAGTAGTTGGTGTGGTAAAAGATTTCCACTACAAATCTGCCAAAGAAAAAATTGGCCCGTTGATGTTTATTCCCGGTCGCAGCAATATGCTCA
>CBFGNE010000723.1:0-2577 GCA_965649995.1 uncultured Mucilaginibacter sp. | reverse complement strand
AAAAATATCCTCCGAGCATTTCATCATATTGATCATCTCCTCAATAACGTTTGCCGAACTACTGATGATCTCGTTTATCTGCCGTTCATCTTCTTTCAGCCTGTCTTTTACCAGGGCGACAACCAATTCATTCTTGTCGCCAAAAAACTGGTAAATAGTTTTTTTCGACATACCCAAATGGCGGGCTATGTCATCCATAGTTACGCTCTTAATGCCGGCCTGTAAAAACAGGTCGAGTGCGCCCTTTATTATTCTTTCTTCCTGACTCATTGACTTTCGGAGTCAAAACTATGGAAACATTTTTAGATTTCAAAGTTTCCATTGTAAATTACCTTTGCCTGACAAACCATCTTTAAACCACACCTAATTTCAAATTGTTATCTTTGCGAAAAAAACCGCATGGAATTAAATTCCCTTACCGCCATATCACCTATCGACGGGCGTTACCGTAATGCCACAGCAGAATTAGCTGCTTATTTTTCGGAGTTTGCCTTAATTAAATACCGGGTACTTGTAGAAATTGAATATTTCCTGGCCCTGCATTCGCTGCCGGTACCGCAGTTAGAACTTTTTGACGGCACACAAAGCGAAAAGTTACGGGATATTTACAGGAATTTTTCGGAAGCAGATGCTGCCGCAATAAAAGACATCGAAAAAACAACCAACCACGATGTAAAGGCAGTGGAATATTTCATCAAGAAAAAGTTTGATGAACTGGGTTTACAGGAATTTAAAGAGTTTATCCATTTTGGCCTAACCTCGCAGGATATCAACAATACGGCTATCCCTTATTCGTTCAAGGCGGCCATACATGATGTTTATACGCCCGCCCTGCACCAGCTTATCGACCTGCTAAGGCATTACGCCGCTGAGTGGGCACATATACCTATGCTGGCGCATACGCACGGGCAGCCGGCCTCGCCTACACGCCTGGGTAAGGAGATTGAGGTGTTTGTAGAGCGTTTAATAAACCAGCTCCATTTGCTGCGCGATGTGCCTTACTCTGCCAAGTTTGGCGGCGCTACCGGAAACTTCAACGCCCATAAGGTTGCCTACCCAAATACCGACTGGAAAGCCTTCGGCAATCATTTTGTAAATGATATTTTAGGCTTGTACAGGTCGCAATTCACCACACAGATAGAGCATTACGATAATTTTGCCGCCCAGTGCGACGCCTTAAAACGCATCAACAACATCCTGATCGACCTCGACCGCGACATCTGGACCTACATATCCATGAACTACTTTAAGCAAAAAATTAAGGCAGGCGAAGTAGGTTCATCGGCCATGCCGCATAAAGTAAACCCTATTGATTTTGAAAACAGCGAGGGTAACCTGGGTATTGCTAACGCGATGTTTGAGCACCTGGCCGCTAAGTTGCCTGTTTCCCGCCTGCAACGCGATCTGACGGATTCTACCGTTCTGCGCAACATAGGTGTGCCGGTAGCGCATACGCTTATCGCCTTTAAATCAACCATAAAGGGTTTGAATAAATTATTATTGAATGAACCGGCCATCAACGCACACCTCGAAGCCAATTGGGCGGTAGTTGCCGAGGCTATACAAACCATCCTTCGCCGCGAAGGGTACCCAAACCCGTACGAGGCTTTAAAGGAGCTTACGCGTACTAATACACAGGTTAATGCCCAAACTATAGCCGAGTTTGTGGATACTTTAAAAGTGAATGATAGCGTTAAAGAAGAGCTGAAAGCAATAACGCCGCAGAATTATACGGGAATTTAGGTTAATAAAAGCGTCATTGCGAGGAACGAAGCAATCTCTAAGCTATGCTTACCGCTCTGCAAACAGGGAGATTGCTTCGTTCCTCGCAATGACGAGGTTGGAAACGCACCGTCACCAACAGGTCATAACTAATTTGGCGAGATATTTTAATCAAAAACCTGATTACATTTGTTTACTATTTAAAATTGTACATCCATGAATATCAACGTATATACCGAATCTACCCCGAACCCGGCAACCATGAAGTTTATTGTAAACAAGTTGCTGATAAACGGAAGCGTAGATTTTGCCACTCGCGAGAGTGCAGAAAAATCTCCTTTTGCAAAAGAGCTATATAAATTTTCATTCGTTAACGGCGTGTTTTTTGCCAGTAACTTTGTTACCGTTACCAAAACCGAAGGCAGCGAATGGAACGACATTGAAGCGATACTCAAAGAGTTTGTAAAAGGCGCGGTTGAATCAGAACTGAAAGTACAGGAAGTTGAACAAACCGGCGAGGTTGACTTTGAAGGCACCGAAACCGAGATCAAAATTCAGCAGATATTAAATGATTACGTACGCCCGGCTGTAGAGCAGGATGGCGGCGCAATTAGCTACCGCTCGTTTGATGCCGGCGTGGTTACTGTAGAGCTTCGCGGCTCTTGCAGTGGTTGCCCTTCATCTACCGTAACCCTAAAAGCTGGTATAGAAAACTTATTGAAACGCATGGTACCTGAAGTTACCGAGGTAGTTTCTGAAGCATTATAACCTGGATTAAACAGATTTTTACGATTTCACAGATTTGATTTTGTGGTCCCCAAAAAAACGCCGGTTTGAAGATGATTCAAATCGGCG
>CBFGNE010000722.1:0-2580 GCA_965649995.1 uncultured Mucilaginibacter sp. | reverse complement strand
TTGTTATATAAAGCTAATTCTGTTACCGAATTATCTGACCTTTACAATTGCGAGGTACGAAGCAATCTCCCGGTGAGCAGAGCAGCTTTGCAAATCCGGATCTGCAAACGTAGAGATTGCTTCGTACCTCGCAAGAACGTTGGGAAGAATCGATGCAATGCATTGTAAGCAAACAATCTCCCCTCCCCTCCTGTTAATCTATCATGAAAAGCCACATCCTCAGCATCACCAAAGACGACGAAACTTTCCAGTTCGAGATAAACGATTATCCGCATCACGAGCATATGCATTGCAAGTTTGATGTGTTCCACAACGGCGAATTAGTTGCCGGTTTTAACCCGGATGAGCACCATATCCTGCATATTTGTAAGGATACCGGCGTAGTAGACCCGGAGGTTTTAAACCTGCTTGCCGATGAGATAGAGGCGCACCACTGGGTTTGATTTTTGAATATCGAACGCCGAATGTTGAACATCGAATAATTCGATATCTTTCTTTCGGACTTCACTGACTTTCTAAATTCCGCCTTCCCCTCTTTCCGCTTAAATTATATATTTGCAGCGCATGGAAGATATCGGGCAATACATTGAGGCACTCATTTTCGCGTCAGAACAGGGTATCCGTACAGAAGAGATACTGTATTGCCTGCAGGCGGCGTTTGTGCATGATTTTACTGCCGATGAGGTAAACACCCATATAGATGCCATCCGGGCAAAATATGGCGAAAGCCAGTACGCTATCGAGGTGGTGAAGATCAATAACGGGTATCAGTTCCTCACCAAAAAAAAGTTCCACCCGGTTATCAGCCTGTTGCAACTACAGCGCTCTAAAAAGAAACTGAGCCAGGCAGCTTTGGAAACCCTGGCAATTATTGCGTATAAGCAACCCGTAACCAAGCTGGATGTGGAGCAAATACGCGGCGTAAACTGCGATTATTCGATACAAAAACTCCTGGAAAAAGAGTTGATTGCGATTACCGGCAAGGCCGAAAGCGTTGGCAAACCTATCCTCTACGGCACCAGCAGCCTTTTTATGGACTATTTTGGCATAAACAATATCACCGAACTGCCACAGCTAAAGGAATTTACAGAAAGCAACAGTACTATTGGCGACCCCTCAGAATAAATTCAAAAGATATTTTTATTAAAAGTGATTTTAGTTATTTTTACTCTTAATAAGCTGATTATTCAACAACAACCTTTACATTTAAAAACAATTAGGTTAACCGACAAAAATTTTAACAAATAAACATTTATTAAAATGGCAACTCCAAAAAAACCTGTTACCAAAAAAATAGCCGACGACGACGATGACGACTTGGATGATGACGTAACGCCGGGCAAAAAAGTAGCAGACGACGATGATGACTTTGATGAAGATATCCCACTGGACGATGACCTGGGAAGATTCGAAACTTTTGACCCTTATGACGACGAAGACGACGACTAAGGCCGCCGCATGAACATATTTTTTCAAAGCATTCAGTAGCCCGCTGGATGCTTTTTTTGTAAAGGACAAAAATTTTACCTAATGACTATAACCGAAGTAAAAAGCAAGGCCGATAAAAAGGCGTTCCTGCAAGTTGCCCGCGTTATTTACAAAAACGACGATAATTGGGTTTGCCCCTTAGATAATGATATCGAAGCCGTATTCGACCCTGCAAAAAACAACTTCCATACACATGGGGTAATTACGCGGTGGCTGCTTAGCGATGATAAAGGCGTACTGATTGGGCGTGTGGCTGCCTTCGTAAACGAAAAGAAAGCCTATAATTACGAGCAGCCAACAGGCGGCATGGGCTTTTTTGAGTGCATTGACAACAAGGAAGCCGCGTTTTTACTTTTTGATACCGCAAAGGCCTGGCTACAGGCAAAGGGGATGGAGGCTATGGACGGCCCGATAAATTTTGGCGAGAACGACAATTTTTGGGGCTTACTGGTAGAAGGTTTTACGCCCCCCTCCTACGGCATGAACTACCACCCGCCCTACTATAAAGCTTTTTTTGAGGATTATGGTTTTAAAACCCTTTACGAGCAAATAACCAACCATTTGGATGTGCACAAGCCATTTTCGGAACGGTTTACCAAAATAGCCAATTGGGTTATCAAAAAACCGGGCTATAGTTTCGAGCATTTTAAAGCAAAGCAGATTGGCAAGTATGCCGCCGATTTTTTGGAGATATATAACGATGGCTGGCAGGATTTTGAAAACTTTGTACCCATAAACCAGGCCACCATTTTAGAAAGCTTTGAGAAAATGAAGGCGATAATGGAGGAGCGGCTGATTTGGTTTGCCTACATCAATAACGAGCCGGCATCCTTTATTGTGATATTGCCCGATGCCAACCAAATGATAAAACCATTAAACGGCAAACTGAATTTGATAGGTAAGCTGATATTTGTTTACCGCAGGTGGCGGGGCGTATCGCGCATGCGGGCTATTGTAATGGGTACCAAACAAAAATTCCAAAACCATGGGCTCGAGTCGGCAATATTCATCAAACTAAAAGAGTATGTTTTGCCCCTTAAGCAGTACGATGAGCTGGAATTATCCTGGGTGGGCGATTTTAATAACAAAATG
>CBFGNE010000721.1:0-2582 GCA_965649995.1 uncultured Mucilaginibacter sp. | reverse complement strand
TCAGCCCGATCTCATGATCAATATTTCTGCCTCCCCCTTCGATTACGACCATGACCAGGATAGGGAAGAGATCGTACGGGCTAACGTATTAAAATATGGACTGCCCATGTTTTATTGCAATGCCATTGGTTCGCAAACCGAGATCGTGTTCGATGGCGGCAGCCTGGTAATGGATGCCAACGGACAGATCGTGAAAGAAATGAAATATTTTGAAGAGGATTTCGCTATAGTGAACCTCGACGAAATTGAAGTGCAAAAGGCCAAGCGTAAACCAATGAAGGCCGTTCCCGAGTTTGATAAAGACATGCGGGTAGGTAAAGTGGAAGACCCCGACAAGATCATTGAATACCTCACTAGTGACGAAAATATCGGCCAGATAAAAGAAGCGCTGATCCTGGGCATCAGGGATTATTTCCGCAAAATGGGTTTTACCAAAGCGATCCTGGGCAGCTCAGGTGGTATTGACAGCGCAGTAACCCAGGCATTGGCTACCCGGGCGCTGGGCAGTGAAAATGTACGGGCCATTTTATTGCCTTCGCATTTTTCTACTTCCCATTCGATAGAAGATGCAGAACAGTTAAGTAAGAACCTTGGCAATCCTTATGATATTGTGCCCATAAAAAATGTGTACGACTCACTGCTGCATACCCTGCAACCCGTCTTTGGCGACCTGCCATTCGGGCTGGCCGAAGAGAATTTACAAAGCCGTACCCGTGGTAATTTGTTAATGGGTATCAGCAATAAGTTCGGTTATATCTTGTTGAACACTTCCAATAAAAGCGAACTAAGTACAGGGTATGGTACCCTGTATGGCGATATGGCCGGTGGGTTAAGTGTGTTAGGCGATGTGTACAAAATGCAGGTATATGCACTGGCTAATTACCTCAATCGCAATGGTGAGATCATTCCGGAAAATATAATCACCAAACCACCCTCTGCCGAGTTGCGTCCCGATCAAAAAGACAGCGATAGCTTACCCGATTATGCAGTGTTGGATAAAGTATTATATCAATACATCGAAAAACGTAAAGGGCCGAAGGAGTTGATTGCAATGGGCATCGATGAAGCGTTGGTGCGGCGCATACTAAAACTGGTGAATACAAATGAATACAAGCGCAATCAGTTTTGCCCGATTATTCGCGTGAGTTGTAAAGCGTTTGGAGTAGGCCGTAGGCTGCCAATAGTTGGAAAGTATTTATCGTAAATAAAATAAAAAAGGACTGCCGGTGTCGACAGTCCTTTTTTATTTTGATATAGTACAATTAATATCTTCTAAAGGTAGAGGTTATGGTAACTACATAACCAGAAACGTTAGTGGTTTGCTCAAGAACCAGGGTGGTTTTTGTAAGTGATCTTACGGTGTAATCCACACCTGCGATTGTAATAAAGCTACCATTTATAGACCAAACGGCTGAACCACCACCAACTTGTGAACATTGAATGCCGGCATCAACGTACGTAGCAGTTAAGTCGCTTTTTAAAACAACCTGGTCGTCCATTTCGCAAGACTCATAATTATCACTTGTCACATCCTGCTCCGGAGCGTTAGGGGCTTTTGCTTTTACTGATATAATTGTATAAGTACCTGCCAGGTTATCTTTTGTAACAGCCAGGGTATCACTGTTTTTAGTACAGGCACTAAACGCGGTAACGACTAATAAGGCTAAAACAAGGAGTTTAGTAAAAGTTCTATTCATGAGTATCGGATTTTTTTAAGGGATATGAATTGGGTCGGGAATTAAACAGCATTTACTCCACTTTATTGTGTTAGTTGATGATTTTTTTATCTATGTTTTATTTAGGTAAACCATTAAAAAGTAAAAGCCTTCCCAACGCGTCGGGAAGGCTTTAATATTGTTTTAATTCATTAAGCTATTAGTGCTTTAGATCGAGTACTAAAGTAAAAGTCCCATATGGGGAAAGGGTCGTGTCTTTTAATATCCGTAACCTGGTACTGCTCAATTCACCTACTTTGAAGCCACCGGTAAAGGTACTGCCAAAAAGCGGATCCGGACTGTATAGCGTTGCCCCATTGTCTTTAAACCACCACCTAAAGGCAGCTGTTTGTGGGTCGGTTGAATTACACTTGAGGGTGCCTGCATTAAGCACGCCGGTGCTATCACTTTTGAATGTAATGGTATTGTCTTTATCGCACGGTTGTACGCCGCCGCCAGCATAGGAGGGTATGGGCTGATCGGGTTTCCCGTCTTTATCGGTGTCTAAGCCAACGGTATCATATTTCCAGGTGGCGCTGGTTATTAACTGCATCTTTGCGTTATTGTCATTGGAGTTATTTTTATCTTTTTTGCAGGCATAAAGGATAAAACCAATTGAAAGCAGTGCGAATACATATTTTTTCATCTTAACAGTTTTAAATTTAAATAGACCGGTTCTCAAAATTGGGTAATTATGGCCACTAATATGAGCAAATTTTATTCCTTTTCCTTTACTTTATGAGCAGCCAGTTCGTAACTTACAGCAACTACAAATTTGCCAGTTTATTGTATGTTGTGAAACATGTTTATTTTTATTGATTTTAGTGTGGTTTTTATAAGTTGGCAAGCCCTTTGCAAAGGCTTTGA
>CBFGNE010000720.1:0-2592 GCA_965649995.1 uncultured Mucilaginibacter sp. | reverse complement strand
CGATAACCTGGAAGAAGTTTTTGAAAACCGCGAGCAGATTGAGATATCAAAATACTACGAAAAATTACCTAAACCTACTTTGGTAGCTGTACAGGAATTTTTAGAGGATAAGGTTTACTACCGTAACCCAAGCAAAGAAGCATAGTCGCCCCCGCCCCCTGAAGGGGGGAGCGTAAAGCACTTAAATATTAAACTCCCTTTCAGGGAGTTTTTTTGTTACTTTGGTTTTTTAATATCGTTCAACATTTAAAATACTTCGGCTCCACCTTAGGGCTCTGGCTTGCCATTATGTTAGAATCTAAGAAAATCATACTCGGTGTTTGCGGCAGCATAGCGGCTTATAAATCTGCTACGCTGGTGCGGCTGCTTGTTAAAGCCGGAGCGCAGGTGCAGGTGGTGATGACACCCGACGCTACCAATTTTATAACGCCGCTTACGCTCTCAACCCTGTCAAAACGCCCGGTTTACAGCGAATACTTTAAACCCGAAACCGGCGAATGGAATAACCATGTAGAGCTGGGGCTGTGGGGCGACCTGATGATCATAGCCCCCGCCAGCGCCAACACTATGGCCAAAATGGCGGGCGGGCTCGTGGATAACCTGCTTACGGCCGTGTACCTCTCGGCAAAATGCCCGGTATACTTTGCCCCGGCGATGGACCTGGATATGTGGAAACACGAGGCTACGCAGGAAAACATAAGCAAGATACAATCCTTCCAAAATATATTGATCCCTCCCGGCAGCGGCGAACTAGCCAGTGGCTTGCATGGCGAAGGGCGTATGGCAGAGCCCGAAGAGATTGTTGCCTTTGTGGAGGCTGATATCAAAAGGAAACTACCTTTAGTAAACCATAAAATATTGATTACTGCAGGCCCAACTTATGAAGCCATAGACCCGGTGCGTTTCATTGGCAACCATTCATCGGGTAAAATGGGTTTTGCCATTGCAGACGAACTGGCGGCTTTGGGTGCAGACGTTACGCTGATAGCCGGCCCAACAGCCCAGCAATGCAAGCAACGCAGCATTAAACGTATTGATGTTACCAGTGCTGCCGATATGCTGCGCGAATGTTTAGCAAACTTTGATAAAACCGATGGCTGCATTATGTGCGCCGCTGTGGCGGATTATACGCCAGCCCTGGTAGCCGAACAAAAAATAAAAAAGCAGGACGGCGGGTTGAATATCGAACTGAAGAAAACTATCGATATATTAAAAACCCTGGGCCAACAAAAACGCGATGGGCAAGTATTAGTAGGCTTTGCCTTAGAGACTAACAATGAGGAAGAATATGCTATCGCGAAGCTGAAAAGCAAAAATTTGGATATGATTGTGCTGAATTCGTTGAATGACGCAGGTGCCGGGTTTAAGGGGGATACTAATAAGATAACCATGATTGATAACGCGTTGAATAAAACAACCTTCGCCCTGAAAAATAAAAATGAGGTGGCAAAGGATATTTGTGCTAAATTTATCCAACTGCTGAAACCATGAAACGCATCCTGCTTATAGCCATTTTACTTTGCACCTATTGCTTTGCCCACGCGCAAGACTTAAATGCCAGGGTGAAAATACTTAGCCCCAAAATACAGGTAAGCAACAAGCGCGTTTTTAGCACGCTGGAAACCGCCATGAAGGATTTCCTGAACGGCCGCAAATGGGCCGTGGATGCCATTGCCCCCAACGAACGCATTAACTGCAATTTTGTATTTAACATTACCAATTGGGATGGCGGCAGCAACTTTAGCGGCGAGTTGCAGGTACAGTCCTCGCGCCCGGTATATAACTCCAGTTACACCACTACCCTGCTTAATATAAATGATAAGGACGTAGATTTCACTTATACCGAAGGCCAAACTATCGATTACAGCGACCAGAATTTTCAAAACAACCTCAGCTCGGTAATGGCCTTTTACGCCTATGTCATTGTGGGGATGGATTATGATTCTTTCTCGCGCTATGGCGGCAGCCAATACTTTGCGCAGGCACAAACCGTGGTGCAGAACGCGCAAACCGCTTCCTATAAAGGCTGGAAGGCTTTCGACAGCAACCTTAACCGTTATTGGTTATCCGAAAACCTGAACAACAAGCTTTACAACAACCTCCGCAGTTTTATATACGACTACCATCGCAACGGGCTGGATGTGATGGCCGATAACGTAGCCAAAGCGCGTAAATCTATCAGTGCCATATTACCCCAGCTTACCCAGGTCGACCGTAAACGCATCGGCTCGTACCTGCCGCTTGCTTTTTTTACCGCTAAGGATGATGAATTTGTATCTATCTTCAGTAAATCCTTCGGCCCCGAAAAAGCCCAGGCCATGAATACACTGCTGCAAGCCGACCCTGCGAATGGGAATAAGTACGAGACGCTGAAGTAATGTAGAGGCAAGAGGTAAGAATCAAGAGACAAGAATTAGCAAGTTTGTGAACCGCAATTCTCCTTGCCTTGATGTCCTGGCTTTTGATTCTGGCGTACATCTTCCTGTAACAATTCACCCCTCCTGCTGTCCAACACACAGTACAAATTATTAATCATTAAAAACTAAACACCTACATACCATGGCTAACAAAGAATCATTCTCTATCAACGGA
>CBFGNE010000719.1:0-2596 GCA_965649995.1 uncultured Mucilaginibacter sp. | reverse complement strand
GGTTTTATTATTTATCCTTTTATTATCCGCTAAAACCTCTGCACAAAGTAACTTTAAGCCAGGGTATATTGTAGGCCTGAAAGGCGATACGGTTAAAGGGCTGGTTGACGCCCGGGAATGGGATGTTAACCCCGATATAGTTGCCTTTAAGCCGAATGCCGACGGACAAGAGGCTGTTTATACATTAGCAGATATTAAGGGCTTTGGTGTATTTAAGAACGCCGACTTCGAAAAATTGGAATTGCCCATTAGCTTGGATTATATTGATGTTGGAAAGGCATCGGTGCATGCCAGGCAAAAAACTGAGGTTCGTACGGTATTTTTAAAGGTGGTAACTACCGGTAAGGCCCTGAACCTTTATAGCTATACCGACCTTATAAAAACAAGGTTTATTGTGTTGGAGAAAGCCACAAACAGGGCACAGGAATTGATTTACCATGTTTATACCGATGAGAACGTCAGCTTTATAAAATGGCTATCGCAATTTAGGGATCAATTGCTAAATTTAGCTGATAATGCTAAAACAGATAACCCTTCGCTAAAAAAACAAATTCAAAACTCGCGGTACGACCAGATGGAAATAGCAAATATCGTACGCGTGATAAACCTGGATGAAGGGCCGGTGTTTACGGCTGAGAAATTATTTACTACGAGGCTTTTCGTTGGTGCAAGCTATGTGAAAAGTTCACTTAATTACCTGATGAATAGCCCTGTAAAAAAGGGTATTGTATACAGTTCCGGACCAAAAATAAATGCCGGTATTGATTTGATCTTCAATAAGAAAAAGGGGGATGCATTTTTTAGGGTAGAGGTTGGCTATAATGAGGACAAATTCAACTTCCTGATTCAGGATAACTCCTTTGCCTCGCGTAACTTTTTCATCAATTATAAGACAATATCCCTGCAGCCGCAGTTTATATATAATGTTTATGCGAAGGATTATTTAAAGATTTTCATAGATGTTGGTTTTATATACAATAGCTATAAATTTAACAACTATTCAGTTTATAGCTACAGTACCGACCCACCGCTGATACAACACCCCGATGCGCTCGACTTTTCAACATCTACGGTTCGTTTACTTCTAAAGGCAGGGGTTGTAGTAAGTAAACACTTCGAGCTTAACCTCGGATTCATGACAAAATCGGAAATACCGGGAAGTAATACAGCGCGTTTCGACTTAGGTAGTTACCAAGCTGGATTTAATTTTTTATTTTAGAGGAATAGAATAGACGTCTATAGTAATATTTCGCCAACTACGATTTGGGCGATTAGAGGCGTGGATGTATTGTAAAGCAGAGAACCAATAGGTATTAGCGTTAACAGTTCCATATTTTACTGCCAGTAATGGCGTTACTTATGCCCAAAAAGGCTAACACCTATAGTTTATTATTTATTTTAATATCAATTATCATGGAAAGCTTATCCCCCAATATTTTCGTTACCGATATCAATAAAACTATCGAGTTTTACACCATTTTAGGATTTGAAGTTGCCATGAGTGTGCCCGAAAACGGCCCGGACCTGGTTTGGGCCATGATGGTTAAAGGCAGCGTTACTATGATGTTCCAAACGTTTGAAGCTTTGGGCGGGGAATTGCCGGAGGTGAAGCGTACCGATGGCGGCTCGTTGTTATTCTATATAAAGCTTCAAGGCATTCGTGCGTTTTTTACGGATATCAGCGATAAGGTGCATGTGCTAAAAGGGCTAGAGAAAACTTTCTATGGAGCTACGGAGTTCTCCATCCTTGATAATAATGGCTACGTATTAACTTTTGCCGAAGACGAAACTGATGATAACCTTTAAACGGCTCGACCACTTCCATGTTTGCGTGCCGCTTGAGCGGCTGGAAGAAGCGCGTTTGTTTTATACAGGGGTTATTGGGTTGATATTGGCGACCTCCAGTTGCACATTGGGGTAGAGCCAGCTTTACCCCGTACCATCCGCCACGTGGCTATGGAGGTGGCCGATATTGCGGCAGCACGGCAATATTTAGAAGCAAATGGCGTGGAAATAATAGAAGAACCGGTCATCCCCGGCCGAACACGTTTTGCTTTTATAGACCCGTTTGGCAACAGGATGGAATTACTACAGATACCATAATACACCTGGTGGTTGTAAGTTGTGTAGCCAATAATAAAACTTACTATTGCGCTTTCTCTTTATAGGGTTATGAAGATACTTACGCCGGCCATGCATGGTTATATAGATTATTTGTTTGTGGTGTTCTTATGGGCTGCCCCAACATTGTTTGTACTGCCCGATGATTTAGGCCGCTTTGCTTACTTGTTGGGTATTGCCCACCTAGCCTTAACCATTTGCACCGAGAACGCTTCGGGGATATTCAAGTTTTTCTCCTTGCCCATGCATGGGCTGATAGAACTGTTCGTAAGTATTGTTTTAGTAATTTTAAGCTACACTTATTTAAGCTACGATGAGCGTGCCAGGGCATTCTTACTTACGTATGCGGCGCTGTTGCTGGTGGTGTTTCTGGTGACGGACTATACCGACTCGGAAAAAATAATTAAAAAAATTAGAACCCCAATTCGGTCGCGGGATCCCAAAACAGTTCTTTAAAGTTTTGTACCTGGTTGTC
>CBFGNE010000718.1:0-2604 GCA_965649995.1 uncultured Mucilaginibacter sp. | reverse complement strand
AGCTTAAACTCATCGGCAACAATATTTACAGCACCATAACCCGAGGCAATTAAGTAAGCTAAGGCAGCGTCAATTGCACTGCTATCGCCGGTAGGTATCAGTTTTACGTCGGATTGCATGCCGGGCTCCGCTTCATCGGTTATAATGATATCTATTTTTATACCGTAAGTGTTTATTTGTTCGGCAGTAGCGGGTGTAGTGATCACCGTTGGGCTCCACTCTAACAATTGCCCTAATAGTTCGGCATCAAAGGTATCCAGCCCGAGGGCCAGCAGGGCGGGTTCCTGCTTTTCGCGTACGATGTGGTGTGAGGACATTTTTATAAAACCGTGTTATATTAACAAAGGTAATTTAAATAAATAGCTTAATATTTGTTAGCAGATTAACAGTGGACCAAAAGCAAACACAGCCCCGCCGAAAAATTATCCATATTGATATGGACGCGTTTTACGCATCGGTAGAGCAGCGCGATAACCCCGAATACCGGGGCAAACCGCTGGTTGTTGGTGGTTTGCCCGAAGGGCGTGGCGGCGTGGTTGCCACCGCCAGTTACGAAGCGCGCAAATTTGGTATCCGCTCGGCCATGCCCAGTAAACAGGCCCTGCAGCTTTGCCCTCATGCAATTTTTGTGCGCCCGCGTTTTGCCGCCTATAAGGAAGCATCGCAACACATCCGCGAGATATTTAGCCGTTATACCGATTTGATAGAGCCGCTCTCTTTGGACGAGGCTTACCTGGATGTTACTAACGATAAGCAGGGCGTTGGCTCGGCCATTGATATTGCCAAAGCCATAAAGCAAGCCATAAAAGATGAATTGCAGCTCACTGCCTCGGCAGGCGTATCGGTTAACAAATTCGTGGCCAAAATAGCATCGGATATGCAGAAGCCGGATGGGTTAACGTTTATAGGCCCATCATCCATCGAAAGTTTTATAGAGAACCTGCCGGTAGAGAAATTTTACGGTGTGGGCAAGGTTACCGCGCAAAAAATGAAAAAAATGGGGCTGTTCACCGGCGCGGATTTGAAGCAATTGACACTTGAACAGATAACACAGCATTTTGGCAAAGCCGGGGCCTTTTATTATAATATAGTACGGGGTATTGATGAGCGCGAAGTGCAGCCTCACCGCGAAACAAAATCCATGGGTGCCGAGGATACTTTTCCGTACGACCTTACCACCGTAGCCGAAATGAACGCCGAACTGGAGAAGATTGCCAAACTGGTACACGAGCGCCTGCTGAAATACCAATTAAAAGGCCGTACCATCACCCTCAAAATAAAATACAGCGATTTTAGGCAGATCACCCGCAGCCAATCGCACCCCGATTGCCTGGATGATATGGTCGTTATATTAGAAACTGCCAAAAATTTACTGCTCAGCACCGATACCGAGAACAGCCGCATCAGGCTTTTAGGGATAACGGTCTCTAATTTTAATCCCCCTGGCATAAAAACATCCGATGCACACGGCCAACTGGCATTGTTTTAACGTTGGCCGGGTCAAATTTCTGTTTGAATTACCTCTGTTTTAACAAAACACCATAAAAGGCGGGTTTATCGTATCATTTTAACAATTAGGTATATCTTTTTAGTAGTTATTTTAATAAAAATGGCGATTATAAATGCACTTTGTAAAAAAATAACAATTTTTTGTCGTTTTTTTTGTGATTTTCATTTTATTATTCTACTTTTAGCTTATGCCTCTAAGAAAGTATAAACATATTTTAACTTTTTTCCTGCTATTCCAGGCATTATTTCTCCTGTCGGTACCTTTTTTTGAACAAAAGGATGGTTCTTCTGTAAGCCTACTTACAAACTATAGAAACAACCAGGAGAAAAAGCACATAAGTGCTGCTTTTTTCTTAAAAAATCGCAACAGTGCTTCCCAAAACCACAAATCACGCTTCCAGAGTTTAACAAAAGAAGCATCTGCTATTTTAAGTTCGGGTTTTTCTTACCTGAAAAGCGATTACCATCAGTATAACTTAACCGTTGAACGGCTAACCAAGCTGATGCTATTTCCGTACCACTCCTTCTGGTAAGAAAGCGGGGACCAACAACAACCACTATTGTTTCTGAGTGTACATCGTTAAAAAGCCTCTTCGCATAGCAGGCCGTTGTAAGCAAATGAAGTAACGTGCTGTTATTGTTTCCACTTTTGTTTAACGCCCAACCACCAGGGGCTTTCCCCAACTATTTAATTTAATCACTTATCACAACAACAAAATGAAAAAATTTGTACCCTTTGCCATCCTTGTCATTGTAGTTATCCTGGCCCTGCTTTACCCCGGTAACGTAGCAGCCGCTAAACCTGCCGAGTATAATGGCGCTGATGTGGCCTGGTTGCTAATCTCAACCGCGCTTGTATTATTAATGACACCAGGCCTTGCCTTTTTCTACGGCGGTATGGTGCGTAAAAAGAATGTTATCTCTACCATGCTGCAAAGCTTTGTTTGTATGGGCCTTATTACTATCATTTGGGTAGTATTTGGTTTCAGTATGGCATTTGGTAAAGATGTTGGCGGTTACGGTATCATCGGCGACCCATCCTCATTCTTTATGATGCAAAACACATTAGGTGTAAGCTGGGGTACAATTCCGGTT
>CBFGNE010000717.1:0-2605 GCA_965649995.1 uncultured Mucilaginibacter sp. | reverse complement strand
GCCTAAGCGCTCAGCCAATAATATCTGCCCTATAGCATTGTTTATCTTGTGCGAACCGGTGTGGTTTAAATCCTCACGTTTAAAAAAGATGTTAGCACCGTATTTTTCCGAATAGCGTTTCGCGTGATACAATGGCGAAGGCCGGCCTACGTAATCGCGTAGCAATTGCTCAAACTCCGCTATAAAGCTTGGGTCGTTCATTACTTTAACGTATTCCTGGCGCAGTTCCTCTACATTGGGGTAAAGCATTTCGGGGATGTACGCCCCGCCAAAATCTCCGTAATAACCTTGTTCGTTAACTCCGTACTTCATTACTGTTAAATATTTTTGATGGTATTAAATGCCTTTTTTAGCTTCTCTATATCTTTTATTGCCGGTGCCGATTCAATTTTGCTGTTCAGGTCTACCCCGTGCAACATCGGGTGCTTTATACTGCCCACTACCTGTAAATTATCGAGGCTTAAGCCGCCTGATAAAAAGAAAGATGTGTCGCCTGTGTACCTGTTCAGCACATCCCAGTTAAAGGTAACGCCCGACCCGCCGTGGCTGGGCGTTTTGGTATCGAACAGGAAAAAATCAACTTTGTTGCGGTAAGCATCCAAACGGCCAAAATCAAAATCCTCGTCTATACCAAATGCTTTTATTACGATGACCTTACTCCTTAGCATCGCACAAAATTCAGGGCTTTCCACGCCATGTAGCTGAACCGCCTCAAAAGCATATTTATTCATGGTTTTGTTAACCCGTTCTACCGAAGCATTTACAAATACACCGGTTTTTAGGATATGGTCTGGCAGGGTTGTTAAAACTTCCTCGTCCAATTCCCCTATAAACCTTGGCGACCGGCTATAACAAATAAAGCCCATATAATCGGGCGATAATGCCGCAACATCCGCTATGTTATCGGGGTATTTTAAACCGCAAACCTTTATCTTCATATTAGTTAGCAATAAGTGTTTTAAAGCTTTGCAGCGCTTTTTTACTGATGAGCGATTCCTCTGCCTCGTAAAAACTATCCGCAAAAGTTTTACCGGGTTGCATGGTTTTTATGGCCATTGCTGCATTAGTTAATACTACATTGCTTTGGGCCTTGGTAGCCTCGCCGGTAAGCACCTTCATAAATATATCTGCCGAATCGCTTACGGTATGCCCGCCGGTAATTTGGTTCTCGTTCAGCTTGTCAAAGCCAAGGCTTTCTATGGTGTTCATCTTTTCGCCTTCGGCAGAGAAGGTTTTAAAATCGCAGGTCAGCGATATCTCATCGTAGCCATCTAAAGCGTTCAGGATGGTATATTTAATACCCGATTTTTGGTACAGATAGGCATAAACCCTCGCCAGTTCTAAATTAAAAACACCTACCAGCTGGTTGCCCGGTTTTGCAGGGTTTACCAATGGGCCAAGCATGTTAAAAAACGTTTTTACGCCCAGTTCGCGGCGGATGGGCGCAACGGTTTTCATGGCCGGGTGAAACAGGGGCGCATGCAGGAAACAGATGTTTGCCTTATCGATGCTGCTTTTCAGCTTATCGGTATCGTTGGTGAACACATAGCCCAAATGCTCCATCACGTTGGATGATCCACAGCCTGATGACACACCGTAGTTGCCGTGTTTGGCCACTTTATACCCTGCCCCTGCAACCACAAATGATGCCAGCGTGGATATGTTGAAGGTATCCTTACCGTCGCCACCGGTACCGCAAAGGTCTATCAGTTCGCCGGTTTGAAGGTCGATAGGCAAGCAGAGTTCCAGCATAGCGTCGCGGAAGCCTTCCAACTCGTTCACGGTGATGCTGCGCATGCAATAGGCCGTCATGAAGGCTGCCATTTGCGAGTTGTTGTATTTACCCAAAGCGATGTTCTTCAAAATTTCTTTCGATTGCTCGCGGCTAAATGTTTTATGTTCAAAAAGATGGTTAAGTATCTGTTTCATATTAGGGCATAAAAAAAGGGCTACCTTGCGGCAACCCTTCTGTATATCTGTAAAAAACAAAAAATGAGGCTGCCTTACGAGTTTTCGTTAAGCCACCACCAATTGTTGTTTAATGCGTTAATTTCCATTTGTATGGCAAATATGGAAATACTTTTCCCTAAAAGCAAGCAGAGATTGAGCGAATTATTGATTTATTGAATTAATGAGTTATTGAATTGGTAGACATATTAAACTAATTTAGCTTTTGGAATCAATAAAACATCCACTTAGCAAATCCCCCAAATCAATAATTCAGTAATTCAATCATTCAATAACTACCCCGTGGCGATAAAAGAACAAAAGATAAACCCAGAAAACGACCTTGGCTTTGGTCCGCAGCCGGTTATTAAAAGCCAGCCGCTTATTAACAAGGACGGCTCGGTAAACGTTCGGCGTAAAGGGCTGGCGTTTTTTAATACGGCAGATAACTACCACACCCTCATTAAAATGAGCTGGGGTAAATTTTGGCTCATCGTACTTAGTGGTTACCTGTTTGCCAACCTGTTTTTCGCTACTATTTATGTGATTATTGGCATGGATAGCCTGGATGGCGCAAGCAGTACAAATGGGCTTGGGCATTTTTTGGATGCCTTCTTCTTCTCGGCACAAACCATATCTACAGTAGGTTATGGGCATA
>CBFGNE010000716.1:0-2610 GCA_965649995.1 uncultured Mucilaginibacter sp. | reverse complement strand
CTTTTTAAAACAACATTTTTTACAATCCTGCTAACTTCGGCCGCCTTATTATAAAAAGCTCAAATTGGCTATGATTATGACCAGTACGATTTTGGCTTGGGAGGCAACATTAATCAAGTTTATGGCGATGCCGAAACTATTAAGCCTACCGCTTCGGTAAATGTCAACTTTACTTACAATGCCACTCCTTTTGTAAATTATGTAATTGAAGTGCAGGCAGGCAAATTGGAAGGCGGCGACAAGGCTACAAAATCTGGACGGGTTTTTACCAACAAATACACTGCGTTTGTATTCAGAGGGCAATTGCAGGCAGGCGAACTGATAGATTATTCGCGTAGCGCGTTTATGAATGTGCTTAAAAACCTTTACATCTCGGGCGGTCTTACCTACATGATGAATAATGTAGGCCCTATTACGCGCTTATCAGAAGTTACACCCGGTTTTTATACTGATGGGCTTGATAAATCTAACGAACTTTTATTGCCGATAAGGATTGGTTACGAGGTGAAACTTTTTAACCGCTATAACGAACCATCTTTTAAAATAGACCTCGGCGCAACCTACAATCACGATTTTGGCGACAATATGGATGGCTTTTCGGCCGGTAAAAGTAAAGACATGCTGCTGCAATACAGTGTTAGCCTAAAATTCGCTATCGGCGGTGTTACTTCGTACCGCAAACAAATACATTTTTAATTATAGTTTATACCGGCAAACATTGGCAAGGTTTTTAGTGTATAATTGTTATATACTGAAAACCTATGATACCCGATAACGACGACTTCGAAACCATTGACCCTGCATATAGGGAAGACGATTTGGCAAATAGTGGCGAGGACACCGCTAATACCGACGACCTCAATTTCAATGAGGCGGACGGAAGCTTTGAGCTTGATGTAAAAGGCGACGACCCCGAATACGATCATCCTGATCCTTACGACACTGCGCCAAAAAATGGCGACGACTTTAGCTCCACCTACGATGAGGCAAACCCGTTTGATACTAAAGGCGAATACGACGCGGAGCGATCAATAGAAACCGATGCCGATTCGCTCGGCATGCATATCGATAGCGGAAAGATTGTTGAATTAGACCCGCTTGACGAAAAGCTGGCGCACACCCCAGAGGACGACCGCGACGATCTTGACGAAGAAGGTTACCCTAAAAATGATACGCCCGAAGGATTTAGGAAATAGTTGAAAGTATTGGAGAGGTTAAAAAAGCACCAATCCGAAAATACCTAAAATAAAAAGGGATGGTTCTGATGAGCCATCCCTTTTTGTTTATCCTATTCGTGAAATTCGCCTAATTCGTGTCTAATCGAAATCCAGGTTAAATTTATTCTTTAGGTCTATCAACTGCGGGTTTTTTGCCGCCATGTGCTGGAATTTCTCTAACGAAGTGTATGGCTTGCGCACTACGGTAGACTCTTCCACCTTCGCATTCACCTCTATACTAAAATTCCTTAGCGTGGTGCGCAAAAAGTTAAGTACGTTTGGCCGCTCGTCCCTAAAATCTTTTTCCTGTACTTTATTAGATACAGTTACCTCAAAATTACCCGGTGATAACACCCTGGGCGTTGCCGATGTAAAAATGTTATATAAACTGGCCGATTTGCCTTCGGCCTTTAGCTTGGCGCCGTGGTTTGTCCACAATTGTAAAAACTCATCGTACGTAAAGGGCTCTTTATCCTCGCCTTTTAAATATGGGTCCTCCTCCACGGCTAACGCTTCCTCCACCTGCTTGCCAAGGTCCTTCATGCTCGGTATCTTAACCGATGTTACGCCGGAATGTACGTTGGCTACAAAAATATTTTTTGGTTTTTCAACTTCGGGCGGGGCTTCCCCTACAATCGGTTTGGCAGCCTCTTGTGGTGTTGTCCTGTTAAAAACAGCCGGCGAAACATCGCGTAGCAAAGGCACCTCGTCGTTGTTTGCCGGCGGCGGTGGGGTGGTTTGCGTTACTGTATCAGGTTTTTTTTTTACCTCCCCTTGCGGGGCAGCGGCGGCCTGTGGCATTGGCGCGGTGGCCAGGTTAAATACCGAGAGCAGGTGGCACATCTTTAATAAGGCCAACTCTACTTGTAACCGCTGGTTCTTGCTTTGCTTATAGCTGATATCGCACTGGTTGGCAATATTCATGGCCGATAGCAAAAACGAAGTAGATGCCGCCTGCGATTGTTTTAAATAACGTTGTTTTATCGTTTCGCTAACCTCCAGCAATTTTATGGTTGCCGTGTCCTTCCCTACCAGCAGGTTACGGAAATGCTCGGACAGCCCGGAGATAAAATGCGCACCATCAAAACCTTTAGAGAGTATTTCATCAAAAAGCAACAGTGCCTGGGCGTTATCCTCGCCTAATAGCTTATCAGTTATACTGAAATAGTAATCGTAGTCTAAAATGTTCAGGTTGTCAATAACCGAACGGTAGGTAACATTGCCCCCGCTAAAACTCACGATCTGGTCGAACATGGAGAGCGCATCTCTTAAACCGCCATCCGCCTTTTGGGCGATGATATGCAGCCCGTCGTTCTCATACGTGATGCTTTCTTTTTGGGCTATGGATGCCAGGTGCCCGGCCATATCCTCTACCCTGATGCGGTTAAAATCA
>CBFGNE010000715.1:0-2613 GCA_965649995.1 uncultured Mucilaginibacter sp. | reverse complement strand
CTGGCCACGTTTAGCATCACCACTTCGGTGTGGTTTTGCGCGCGGTTCATGTGTTCTATGATCAGTTCGCTGCTGTTAGCTGCCCATTCCATCCGGGGGACGTACGATTGCAGCACCGGGTCGGTTGGTATATCCATCCATTTAGTGCTGCCACCCGCCGCGCTTACCACACCAATTTTAAACGGCGATGGTGCTTCACCCGCTACAGGGTATTCCACCGGTTTCACAAAGGGGTATATCGAATCGGTGGTGTTCAGCATCAAATAGTTTTTGGTTTTGTTAGCGTCTATCTGCCAGTAAGCAATCTGCTTGCTATCCGGGCTCCAACGGAAACCGTCGCGGCAAAAAAACTCTTCTTCGTACACCCAGTCGAACGTGCCGTTGATTAGCTTATCGGTTCCATCGCTGGTAAGTTGCTTTACACTGCCATCGGCCAACGTTTCTACATATATATTGTGCCCGCTTACATAGCCTACTTTAGTTGCATCGGGAGAAAGCTTACCGAACATTAAGGAGGATGCTGGGAATTGGCTGCCCAGTTTGGTTAGTTTTTTTGCGGTGAAATCATATACCCAATAATCGCCGCGGGTAGGGTAACGCCATACTTTTTTTGCGTTGGTGTATATCAAAACTTTCTGCCCATCGGCCGATAGGTAAAAATTGCGGGGCGCTATGGCTTTACCACCCGCAGGCGTAAGCATCTCTTTGCTTAGCAATACGGTTTTTTTGTTGGCGTCGCGCGCGTCAAGCACCACCACTTCGCCGCCTTGCGCTTTGTAATACTGGTAGCCATCGTTAGCCCAATGCGTAGATGGGATTTGTGCGAACGCAGTATTTTGTGATACAATGAGTAATAAAAATAGCAATGAGGACAATCCCCAGCGGTAAATTTTCATATCTTAATTAGATTAAACGTTTGCAGGCTTTATTTGTTAATTAAACAAAGCCCATATAAATTTTGCGTTAAATTAGCATTTTAAAGCCTTTAAATAACTCCGCCCTGATGAAAAAAGTATACCTGCTTGCATTAAGCTTTCTTGCATTATCTACAGCCAACGCGCAAAATATCGACCGTAGTAAATTTTTTAAAGATAGCCTGGAGACTTACATTAACCGCGCCCTAACCAACTGGCGCATTCCCGGTGCCGCTGTATGTATTGTGAAAGATGGAAAGATTGTTTTGATGAAGGGGTATGGTATTAAGGAACTGGGGCTGATGAATAAGGTGGATGAAAACACCTTGTTTATGATCGGAAGCAATACTAAGGCATTTACGGCAACCGCCCTGGCCATGCTGCAGGCCGATAAAAAGCTATCGCTGGATGAAAAGGTAACCAAATACATCCCCGAGTTTAAGCTGGATAATAAAGCCGCCGGGGAAATGGCCATTGTTAAAGACCTGCTTTGCCACCGGCTGGGCTTCCGCACCTTTCAGGGCGATTTTACTTTTTATAATACCAACCTTGCCCGTTACGAAGTGATAGACCGGCTGGGTAAAATGAAGGCAACTTACCCCTTCCGCACTACCTGGGGGTATACCAATGCCGCTTTTTTAACCGCCGGCGAAATTATACCACGGGTGATAGGCAAACCCTGGGAGCAATATTTAAAGGAGAGCATTTTTGCCCCCTTAGGCATGGGCAATACTTTGGCTTTAAGCGCCGATATGCCCAAATCGCTTAACCGTACCGTGCCGCATACCTTGGTTGATAACAGGCTTACCGCTATCCCCTATGCAAGTATAGACGGGCTTGCCCCTGCGGGTTCCATCAGCTCCTCGGTAAACGACCTGAGTAAATGGGTGTTGGCTTTGCTGAATGATGGCAAAGTGGGCAACCGCCAGGTGATACCGGCTGCAGCGATACAGGCCACGCGCCAACCGCAGGATATTGTGGGCAGTGTAAAGCATTTAAACGGCGAAACCAATTACGAGCTTTACGGGTTGGGCTGGCAGATACAGGATTACTCGGGCCACCGCATTATTACGCATACCGGCGGGGTTAACGGCTACCTTACGTCGGTTACATTGGTACCGCAGGATAAGCTGGGCATAATTATTTTGACCAATACCGACCAGAACGAGCTTTACGATGCCCTGCGCTGGGAAATTATGGATGCCTATTTTAAACAGCGTTTCCGTAATTACAGCGAGGTGTACCTGGCACAATATAAAGCCGGCGCAACCAAACAACTACAAGCCGAACGCAAACTGCGCGATACCATAGCGCTAACGCCAAAACCAAAACTATCTTTAAACGAGTACACCGGTAAGTACCTTAACGATTTTTATGGCAATATGAACATTACCGAAGGCGAGAATGGCATACTGGAAATGCGTTTTGAGCACCACCCAAAAATGTATGCCAAGCTACAGGCACTGGGTGGCAACCGCTTTTACGTAACCTTTAGCGACCCAACCCTGGGCAAAGCAGTATTCCCGTTTTATGTAACCAACAATAAAGTAACCGGCGTAAGGGTTAAGGTGGCCGATTTTATAGAGTACAACCCTTATGATTTTAAGAAGGTGGAGTGAGGTACCCCCTCTCGTGTCATTTCGAGGGAAGCGCAGCGACGAGAAATCTTCTGCGGTTTGTATTGGATATGCATATCGTA
>CBFGNE010000714.1:0-2624 GCA_965649995.1 uncultured Mucilaginibacter sp. | reverse complement strand
CGCAATGCGGGCAGGCGATGACGACCGTTAAGGGCTGGGGCGAGCGCATGAAGCGAAAGCTAGCCGCCGGGGGTTAAGTTTCCTCAAACCCGCGCGACGAAACTACCGCGGCATTCGGCCGAAGCGACCAAGATTTGGGCTGAATTGTGGGCGAGAACCCCGGCTGGCACGGGGTGCCGCTGTTATGATGCGGTGCTTAGTATCTCATCGGCAAGTTCCAGTAACGAGCGGCCGCTGCGTTGGATAAGGTTGATAAACTCCAGCACCTCATCTATCTCGTTCTCCTGCCCCTGCTCGCTTATTACCTGCGCCAGCCCGATGATACCGCCCAGCGGACCGCGTATATCATGCGCCACCTTCTTTTTGATTTCGTTGGCCTCATGCAGTTTCGTTTTTAAGCCGGTGATAATTTTATGGGTAGTTAACCTGTTTACTATTTCATCGGCGATGATCTTCAGCAGTTCTATCTTCTCGGGCGATAGGGATTTCAAATCCCTGTCCAACACGCATAAAGCACCAAGGTTGTACCCTTCGTTTGTTTTTAGCGGGATGCCAAAATAGTATTTCAGCCTGGGCTCATCAACCACGTAAAATTTATCCTTAAAGCGCTCGTCGCCGGTAAGGTCTTTTACCTCAAAGTGCGGTTCGGGTACCGATATGGTGTACTGGCAAACCGAATCTTCGCGCGGCATCTGGTCTATATCCAGCCCATGGTTGGTCACCGTCCACTGCGTAAACGAATCGATGAGGTTAACAAGTGAAATGGATGTGCCGGCAACTGTAGCGGCTAACCGGGCCAGGTCTTTAAACGTATCCTGGAAACTGGTGTAATCAAGGTCGTAATCTGATAGGCTAATAATTCTGCCCATCTCGTTTTGTGGGATCGGAGTAGTATGCATAAGTATAAATAGGGGCCTGCCACTAATTACGGATTTTTATTTTTTTTGGATGTTGATTTTTCCGGAAAAAATAAAATAGCCGGAAATATTGCGCATCCACTACCTGATATTCGGGAACTGCAGCCTGTATGAGATGGAAAATTTTTTTCCGTTTATCAGTACCGCCTGCTTCTCGTTTAAAGACGCATTTAGCTTTAAAAATTCCTCAAAATACTTCTTATCTAAATAAATGCTATATAAGCCCGGGTTTCGCTGAACGGTGGATTTATCTTTTAATCCCGGCCAAAGCGCAGGCCAGGGCAGTGGCTTTTCCGGGGAATGATCGTACCCGGTAAGCATCAACTCCACCGAATCGGGCAGCCACTCTTTTTTATTTGCGTTATCAAAGTCTATTAGCTTATCATAAACTGCTAAAAAGCTTTTAGGTGTTTGTTTCCGCACATCGCCATCCTTGCCACGCAGGTCGCCATAAACGTTCACCACTTTTACGCTGTCAAAATTCAGTATTAACTGGTTTGTGGGCTGGTCCGTCCAATCACTTGCTTTGATATACCTCCGCTGCTTCATTAAGCTATCTGTTATACCAAAGGAAGTAATGGTTTTTTGCACTTCCTCCCTGGATAAATTAGCCTCGTAATATTTTACGGTTTTATTTGCCCATTTTTTAAATATAACTTGCCCGTTTGGGTACATGGCGAAAGAAGGTACATCAGAGCCGATCACCATTAGCCAGGGGTCTGTTTCTATCAAAACAACAAGCGGGCTGCCATACTTTTCGTTGTAATTTTGGGCAGATAGTTTACAAGCAAAGGGCAAAACCAGCAGCAGAAGGAGGGCTTTTTTCATACAGGAACAAGGTTATGTGTAAATCTATCAAAATCCTTAAACCGGGCAAAAAAACGCCGCAAAAAAAGAGACGCAAAATATTGCGTCTCTACGGGCTTAACGGCGCAGTTTCCTGCGCCTGCAAAAATGTTATTTCTGCAATTCCGGCATTAACTCGGTGGTGATCCCTATCCTGTTCCAACCGTTAATGGCAATGATGGCCATCAGCACCTGCGACAAGTACACCTCATCAAACAAAGCGGCCGCCCTATTATAGGTTTCGTTGGAAACATGGGTGCCGGCTATCAGCGTAACTTCCTCGGTAAGTGCAAGGATGGCCTGCTCCTGCTCGTCGAAAAAGTTGGTATCGCGCCATGCGTTAAGGGCGTAAATGCGTTGCTCGGTTTCGCCTGCTTTGCGGGCATCGCGGCTGTGCATATCTATACAAAAGGCACAGCCGTTTAATTGCGATGCGCGGATCTTTATCAGGTCCTTATGCTTGTGCAATAGGCCGGTGCTTTCAACGTATTTTTCTAATGCAAGCATAGCGCGGTATGCTGCGGGTTCTGCGATGTTTACTTTTAATCTGCTCATTTTGTTATTGTTTTTTGTTATACCAAAGGTGAGCATTACCACAGGCTGGAAAAATGAACCGAGTTTAAGAAATGAACACGAATTGCACGAATTAAGGCGGATTTCACGAATTTTTAGCTGCGGGAAGGGCGATATTTTTAACCGCAGAGCACGCTGAGGGTGCGCAGAGGTCCACAGAGATTTGCAAGTTTGTTAATGAGTTTTTGAAAGCGAAATAATCACCTGCCAGGCTCTGTGCCTCTCTGCGGTTTTCTCTGTTTCCTCTGCGGTTAAAAAAACAACTCATACCTTCTTAGCCCTGAGCCT
>CBFGNE010000713.1:0-2624 GCA_965649995.1 uncultured Mucilaginibacter sp. | reverse complement strand
AATCGGCTCCGTGATTACGCCGCATTTAAAAGGCATGGAAGAATTTAAACATTTAAGTTATGCTTCCAGCCTTTGCGGAAAATGCTCTGAAGTTTGCCCCGTTAAAATTGATATCCACAAAATGCTGCTGCTAAATCGCCGCGACGCTGTGAACGAAGGCTTGATCCCTAAAAAAGAAAAATGGGGTTGGGCCATTTGGAAAAAGGGCATGCTAAAACGCAGCCTCACCGATTTTTTTGGCGGAAAAATGAAAAATACGTTTCTGCGTTTCTTGTTCAAAAACTCCTGGGGGCACTTTAAGGAGATGCCCGAGGTTGCGGAAAAATCGTTTAGCAAGCAATGGGTAGAGCGTAGCCAAACCCCAAAACACGAAGAGGATTAATGCGCAAAATTATATTGAATGTTGCGGTGAGCCTCGACGGGCTTATTGAGGGGCCAAACGGCGAATACGATTGGTGCCTGGACGACCAGGACTACGGCCTCACTGCTTTCTTTAATGATATTGATGCCATATTTATCGGCCGCAAAAGTTACGATATGATCCGTACCCAGCCCGATATGTTCCCCGGTAAAAAGTTATATGTTTTCTCGGATACTTTGGTGCCCGGCAAAAACGAGGACATCGAGGTTATCGGTACTGCAAATTTTGAGCATGCGGTTGAAGGTATTATGAACGAGGCAGGTAAAAGCATCTGGCTGTTTGGAGGCGCAAGTCTGCTTTCAGCATTTTTAGGTAAACGATGGATAACCGAACTACAATTATCCGTGCATCCTATTATTTTAGGCGCAGGGAAACCATTGTTTGAAAGTATTTCAGAAAAGGTAGATCTTCAATTTATCCGCCAACAGGTTTATGATAGCGGCCTTGTACAACTCCACTATGCCTTAAAACCAAAATTTGATATGGAAATGCTGAAACTGCTTTAGCAGTTGGCAGTTGCCAGTTAGCAGTTAGCAGTTAGCAGAATATGCATAGCAGCCACATAAACAGCAAGCTACTTCACTAAAACTCCTTACTGCCTACTGAAAACTGCCCACCGCCAACTGATCAGTGTTTATCACCAAACCCAAACTCTTTATAAGTATTAGGCAGTTCGTCTTGATTGCTAAAGGCGAAGGAATACGTAGCAAACCAGGTCTCAAAATCGGCATCGTTGGTTTTTGATGGTTCGATATGTACGCAGCGGATCATGTAAATACCATCGCGGCTGGGGCTAAAGTAAAGCTGACCGGTGGCATCGGTAGTCAACAATTGCGGGTGTACGTTGCCCGATGCGGTTTTGATATACAACAACACATTGCTATTCTTCAACGGCTTGCCCATAAAATAAACCACAGCCGTAATATCATCGCCATAGCTTTTTTTGTAAGGGTTTTGTTTTAGGATGATCTCTAAATCGTTGCCCAGTACTTTGCTGTAAGCATTGCCACCGCCATTATCAACGTTTACCAGCGTCTTTAAATAGTAGCGGTATTTCTCTACCAGGTTAAGGCGGCTGTCGTCTTTAATTTTTTCGGCCAAATTATCGTAGCCCTGTTTGGTAAGGTAGGCTACAAAATCCTCGTGGGGCAACTCCACTATTTCATCTTTAGTGTTCATTTCAACCATTACCATACCACCGCTGTTAAGCGCATAGCTAAGCACGGGTGCTGCGCTATCTTTGGCAACCTTAAGCAGGTCGGTTAATTTAGAACCTTCGTAAATACTGAATTTGGCGGTCTTTTTTGAATTGTATCGATCCTCGCCCTCTTTGATCATGTTTTCGCCGGTGAGCAGGTGCACTTTTAGCTGGTCGCCTTTGTGCAGGTAAAAGCTTTCGGGCAGCAAAAATGTATCGGGGGCAAAGGCGGTTATGCCAATTATTACGAACAAACAGAAGAAAACAGCGTACAAGTGCTTCATAGTAAAAAGATGGATTATGTAAACATACAAAGTTTTAAAAACTTCTTAGCTTTACAGTAATGATTTTCGACCGCAAAAATATCGATAATGACGGTTTAATAACGTTCTATAAGAAATTATTATTGCCGCGGCTGGTTGAAGAAAAAATGCTGATCCTGCTGAGGCAGGGTAGAATCGGTAAATGGTTCTCGGGCATTGGCCAGGAGGCAATTGCCGTTGGCAGTACCCTGGCCCTGGATGCCGATGAATACATATTGCCTATGCACCGCAACCTGGGTGTGTTTACGGCGCGCAATATTCCTATCTCCCGCTTAATGGCTCAATGGCAAGGGAAATTATCCGGCTTTACACGCGGCCGCGACCGTTCCTTTCACTTCGGTACGCAGGAGTATAAGATCATTGGGATGATATCTCACCTTGGGCCGCAAATGGCATTGGCAGATGGCATTGCACTGGCAGATAAACTGAGCGCGCGTAAAAAAGTCACATTAGTGTATACCGGCGAAGGCGCCACCAGCGAAGGCGATTTCCACGAGGCCGTTAATATTGCTGCCGTTTGGGATTTGCCGGTTATATTTTTGATAGAGAACAATGGTTACGGGCTATCTACGCCCGTAAAAGAGCAATACCGCTGCGAATCACTGTCGGATAGGGCCATCGGTTACCGCATTGAAGGGCGCAAGGATGATCGGAACAATATCCTCGAGGTTTACCATACCAT
>CBFGNE010000712.1:0-2625 GCA_965649995.1 uncultured Mucilaginibacter sp. | reverse complement strand
TTATAATGCCTTGCATTTATCCGCTGCTTCCATTAACCGTAAGTTTTTTCACCAAAAAAGCAGGTAACAGGGCCAAAGGTATCTTGCACTCTGTTATTTATGGCTTATCTATCATCATAATTTATGTTGGGCTTGGGTTAATTATAACCTTATTGTTTGGTTCTGATGCGCTGAACGCTTTAGCAAGTAACGGGGTATTAAACGTGTTTTTCTTTTTATTGCTGGTAGTGTTTGCAATATCGTTTCTTGGTGCGTTTGAAATTACGCTGCCCAGTTCGTTAGCCAACAAGCTTGATCAAAACTCTGATAAAGGTGGTATTGCCGGTATATTTTTTATGGCTGCTACCCTTGTTGTTGTTTCATTTTCCTGTACTGGTCCAATCATCGGTACGCTACTTGTTGATGCCGCTTCAAAAGGGCATCGCCTTGCACCGGCAATGGGTATGTTTGGTTTTTCTTTTGCATTGGCATTGCCATTTACATTATTCGCATTATTCCCATCCATGCTAAAAAGCCTTCCAAAATCGGGCGGGTGGTTAAATAGCGTAAAAGTTGTGCTTGGTTTCCTGGAACTTGCTTTCGCGTTTAAATTTTTATCAAATGTTGATTTAGCTTACCATTGGAATTTATTTCACCGCGAGATATTTTTATCGCTATGGATAACCATCGGCGTATTGCTGGGGCTTTATATATTAGGTAAACTAAAATTTTCGCACGATAGCGATGTGCCGTTTGTTACTATTCCCCGCTTGTTTCTGTCCATCGTAGTTTTCTCATTCGTAGTTTACATGATACCCGGCCTTTGGGGAGCGCCTCTAAAATCTATCAGCGCGTTTTTGCCTCCTGAAGGGACTCAGGATTTTAACCTTTCGCAGGCGCCGGATGCGGGCAGTTCGGCTACAACGAAGCTTCCGCAAACAATAAGCATTAAAACAAAAAAATACGACGGCAATTACGATAGCAACAAAATTAAAGGGTTGGACCCATGGTATGATTATGAGCAGGCGCTGCAAGTATCAAAAGAAACGGGCAAGCCCATCCTGATTGATTTTACCGGCTTTGTTTGCGTAAACTGCCGAAAAATGGAAGCGGATGTTTGGTCTGATAAAGAAGTTTTTAAGCGGATTAAAAATGATTTTATACTGTTGCAGCTTTTTGTTGACGATAAGGCAGACCTTGACCCTAAAGATGTTTTTGTATCTACCTATAGCGGCAAAAAAATAACCACCATTGGCGGTAAATGGAGCGATATGGAGGCAAAAGATTTCAACTCAAATTCGCAGCCCAACTACGTAATTATGGATGGCAATGGCACTGTTTTAGTACCGCCACAGGGAGCCAATTACAGCGTTGATAATTACATTAAGTTTTTAGACAGCGGTTTGGCAGCCTATAAAGCCGGCAAGTAAGCCGCTTCCCTTTAATTCTTTATGCCCCTATTGCCTTTAAAGGCAATCATTCTCATCAAAAAAGTGTAAATTCGCCGAACTTTTGAGGCGGGATATAGCGCTATGCTAATACCCGCCAACAAGGCAAAACAAACAGATATTTACAGGCTATAGGGCGTTTCCTCTAATTACAATGACGCAAATAAAAAAAATAGGACTCTTTACGTCGGGCGGCGACGCGCCGGGAATGAACGCTGCCATAAGGGCGGTTGTGCGTACGGCTAAGTATTATAACATCGAAGTTATTGGCATCCGCCGTGGCTACGAGGGTATGATAAACGGCGAGATGTTCCCGATGGACGGAAAATCTGTTGCCAACATCATCCAGCGTGGCGGTACTATACTAAAAACGGCCCGCAGCGAGCAGTTTAAAACCGCAGAGGGGCGCCGTTTAGCTTACGACCAGTTGGTAAAACACGGTATACAAGGCTTGGTTGCAATTGGTGGCGACGGTACCTTTACCGGTGCCCGCATTTTCGGCGGCGAATACGATATGCCGGTTGTGGGCTTGCCAGGCACTATTGATAATGACCTTTACGGCACTGATTTTACCATAGGTTACGATACTGCCATTAACACCGTAATTGATGCGGTAGATAAGATACGTGATACAGCAGAATCGCACGACAGGCTTTTTATTGTAGAGGTGATGGGCCGCGATAGTGGTTTAATAGCACTGCGCACGGGTATTGCATCCGGTGCAGAGGCTATCATTATCCCCGAAACCAACCGGGATATTAATGCCTTAATGGAAAGGCTGGAAAACGGCCGCAAGGATAAATCATCAAAAATTGTAATGGTTGCCGAAGGAGAAGACCCCGGAGGCGTATTTGACATTGGCCGCCAGGTAAAAGAGAAATTCCCTAATTACGATACCCGTGTATCTATACTTGGGCACATACAGCGTGGCGGCAAGCCTACCTGTATGGATAGGGTGCTGGCCAGCCGCATAGGCGTTGCAGCAGTTGAGGCTTTAAGAGACGGCCACCGAAACGAAATGATTGGCATTGTACACAACGAAATTGCCTACACCCCATTTGAACATGCGTGCAAACACCACGTAGATATTAACGCCAACTTTTTAAAGATAGTGGAGATATTATCGATTTAAGGAGCGATAAGCGAAAACAAAATTGCCGTTTAGGGCGTTTTTTCAAAACCCTTGCCATATTAGGCA
>CBFGNE010000711.1:0-2634 GCA_965649995.1 uncultured Mucilaginibacter sp. | reverse complement strand
AAGATAATAACGACCCCGAACTTGCTCTGCAACTGTTTGTACAGCATGCGGGCAATACCCATGTAAGCGTTGCATCGCGGTACAATGAGAGTGACGTGTACTGCATCGACCCGGCGGGTGTTGTAGCGGCAAGTGGCGTTGCACTTAACCAGGTTACCGGGCAGTTCCAGTTTGCCTTAAGCTGATCTCGATGCTTGATATTTTATACCAGGACGACCACCTCATCGCTATAAACAAACCGCACGGGCTGCTGGTGCACCGCTCATCAATCGCTGCCGATGCTGAAGAGTTTGCCCTGCAATTGCTGCGCGACCAGATAGGCAAAAAAGTTAACCCTGCACATCGCATCGATAGGAAAACCGGTGGTGTGCTGCTGTTCGCCTTTGATAAGGAAACCGAAATAGCCATGCAGCAGGCCTTTATGGAGAATCGTGTAAGCAAAAAATACCTGGCCATTGTACGCGGCTATACGCCCGACGAGTTAGAAATTGATTACCCGTTGCGGAAGGAAAACGGCACATTGCAGGAGGCGCTTACACGTTTTACCACGTTAAAGCGTGCCGAACTGGATGTGCCATTGAGTAAACACCCTACATCAAGGTATTCGTTGATACGGGCCAAACCGCAAACCGGGCGTATGCACCAGCTACGAAAGCATTTTGCGCATATATTCCACCCCATCATCGGCGACCGCACCCACGGCTGCAATAAGCAAAATAAATTGTTTAAAGATAAATGGGAGATGGAAACCATGCTGCTGCACGCCGAAGAGCTGAGTTTTACCCACCCTATAAACGGCTCGGAAATTGTTACGATTAATGCGCCCCTGCAACCCGGGTTTTTACAAGCCATGGCGATTATGGGCTGGTGAAAAATTTTACAAAATAATAAACATTACTGTAGTACTTTTGCGCTACCGTAATTTAAACTGTTTTATATTAAATGAAGAGAGTTGTAGTTACCGGCATGGGTGTTTTTTCCGCAACAGGGACAGATATCGCCGGTTTTTGGAATAATATAGTTGAGGGCAACAGCCCGGCAAAACCTATCACCCGGTTCAACGCCGAAAAATTTAAAACACATTTTGCTACCCAGATTGCAGAATACAACGCTGCCCAATACCTGGACAGGAACGAAATAAAACGCAGCGACCTTTATACCCAATTCGCATTGATAGCTGCCGAACAGGCTATTTCCGACTCGGGTTTCGATGTTAATAGCGTATCGCCCTTTGATATCGGGGTGATATTTGGAACAGCCCAAGGTGGTATGGATACCTTTGAACACCAATATAAAGAGTTTGCCGAAGGCGGTTACGAGCCGCATTTTAACCCCTTCTTTATCCCAAAAACATTAGTTAATATGGCAGCCGGGTTAATATCTATCAAATACGGCTTTATGGGTATCAACTTCTCCACCGCTTCGGCTTGTGCAAGTGCCAATACGGCAATTATGGATGCGTTTAATTACATCAAATTTGGCAAGGCCAAGATCATAGTCACAGGCGGTTCTGATGCGCCTATAACCGAAGCATCTATGGGCGGGTATAACTCACTAAAGGCATTATCTACCCGCAATACAGCGCCTACCAAGGCTTCGCGCCCCTTCGATGTGGAACGTGATGGTTTTGTAATGGGAGAGGGGGCCGGTGTTTTAGTACTGGAGGAATACGAGCATGCAAAAGCACGCGGTGCGCATATTTACTGCGAAGTTGGTGGCGCTGCCATGACATCTGATGCCTACCATATTACAGCCACCCACCCGGAGGGCAAAGGCGCTATCCGCGCCATGCAATTAGCTTTAGAAGATGCGAGCTTGAATGCAACGGATATTGGCTTTGTAAATGCACACGCAACATCAACACCAGTTGGCGATATAAGCGAAGCAAAAGCCATAAAAGCGGTTTTCGACGGGCATAACGACCTTCATGTGAGCGCTACAAAATCTGTAACCGGGCATTTGTTGGGTGCAGCCGGAGCTGTGGAAGCGATAATTGCTGTAAAAGCAATTATTGATGGTATTGTACCGCCAACCATCAACACACAAAACATCGACCCGGAAATACCAAAGGGGCTGAATATTGTTATTAATGAAGCAATCCAAAAGAAGGTGAATGCTGCGCTGAGTAATACCTTTGGCTTTGGCGGGCACAATGGCGTAGTGGTATTTAAAAAGATCTAATCAGGAGCAATTATGAGCAATAATGATGTAATGAAGAAACTCCGTGTGGCATTGTCGCTACGCGATGATGATATTATCGAGATACTAAAACTCGCTAATTTCCGCACAACAAAAACGGAGCTGAGCGCCATCTTTCGCTCGGAAGACCACCCCAACTTTCAGCCCTGTAAAGATCAGCTATTGCGTAATTTCCTAAACGGGCTGGTAATATATAAACGTGGCCCGATGCCTGATAACCGGGAAAAAAATAAAGCCGCAGCCGCCGCAGAGAAAGCAATCGACACAAAACCGAACGAGAAAAAGGATTAGTGGCTTTCTTTAACCTCTCGTTGTATCAGCCGGTATTTGCCGGCTTTAATTAGTTTTTGCTGCTCGGTCGAGAACGACTCCCTGCCACCAAAATCCTGCACCCAGTAATGGTTTGTTTCGGCAACGCCAACTTCTTTAAAGCCG
>CBFGNE010000710.1:0-2648 GCA_965649995.1 uncultured Mucilaginibacter sp. | reverse complement strand
GTTACTGGAACTTGCCGATGAGATACTAAGCACCGACCTCCCTAAAATAAAAGACCTGAAGGGCGATGAATTTAACCTGCTGGTTTTTAAAGACAAGCTGGAGAAACTTTATACCCCGCAGGCAAAAAATAAAAACATAACGTTTGTGATAAACACCTCGGCCAACTCGGCTACCGTCCCCTTCAGTAAAAACAAATTGCTGCAAATAACGGGCAACCTGGTATCAAACGCTATGAAATTTACCCCCATAAACGGTAAAATAACGGTTGACCTAAGCCTGAAATTAGAGGAAACACAAAACCTGTTACAAATAAACGTAACCGATACCGGCGTAGGCCTTAACCCGGAAGCTATTGATACCATACTGAATGGCAAAGCTACCTCTACCGATGGCACCAGCGGCGAACAAGGCTATGGCTTTGGGCTGGCATTGGTGAAGCACCTGGTTGATACGCTTAAGGGAACAATGCACATTTATTCGCAACCCAATCAGGGCGCTAATTTTGAAATAATACTGCCACAAGCGCAATAGGCTATACTTCGTGGTTTATAGGGATTTCGAAGTGGAAGGTTGAACCCTTGCCAAGCGTGCTTTCCACCCAAATTTTTCCGCTGTGGCGGTTTACTATCTCATGGCTGATGTATAGCCCTATGCCCAGGCCAGACATGTGTGCCGCCAGGTTTTCAACACGGTAAAACCTGGTGAAGATCCGGCTTAGCTGATGTTCATCAATGCCTATACCAAAATCCTGCACCGATACATGTAATGCTGTGGCTGACGCTTCTGTACTTACAATTATTTCCCCGGCATTTGGCGAGTATTTAATAGCATTGGATATCAGGTTTATAATAACCTGCTCTATGCGCTGCTGGTCGGCGGTTATCATTAAATGGTTAACCCGTTGTTGCAGCTGTATCTTGTGCGTGTTTTGGCTGTTGCGCATTACATCAACCACTTCGGCAACCAGGGACTCCACATCAAATTCGCTATACGAAAACGGAAGTTTGCCTGTTTGTATTTTAGATACATCCAGCAGGTCGGAAATTAAAGCCGCCAGTTTTGATACCTGGTTGCGGGCCTTGGCAATAAATGCTTTATTGCGGTCGTCGTTGCCCAGGCTGCGTTCTACTATCTGCAAATAACCCTGTACGCTGGTAACGGGCGTCTTCAGCTCGTGGCTTGCCATCCCAATAAAATCATCTTTTTTAGAATTGAGCATGGTTATTTCTTTGTAGAGCTTTGCATTTTCCAGCGCCACCGATGCCTGTGCTGCCACGGCTGTTACCAGCATCTCGTGGCCGCTTGTAAATTTTGCGGGTTCGGGGTGGCCAAAAAACAGGCCTCCTAAAACAACGCCCGATTTAGCGGTTACCGGTACAGCAAGGTAGCTTACTACCGGCAAATGCCCCTCAGGCATGCCATGGTGCGGTTGGTTTTTGCCGTAACGCGGGTCTTTTGTAACGTCATCAACCCTAACAACGCCCTGGCCGCTAAAGGTGGGGTGGAATATTGCGGTATTACGCGGCATGCCAAACTTTTCAAAAGCCTCGCGCGGGGCGCCCGATAAGGCGTAAAGCGTATACGATTCGCCATCCTCGTTTACCAGGTTATGAAAAAACGCCCCAAATGCTGCCCCCGTTAGTTGGGTGGAAGCATCGGTTACTTTTTGCAGGATATTTTCGATATCGAGTTCCGCCGATATAACTTGCCCAACTGTGTTTAGGATCTCCAGGTTGTTGGCATGCTGTTGCAGATCGGTTTCTGCCTGTTTTTGCTGGCTGATATCCCTTGCAATTTTAGAGCCGCCGATGATCGCCCCCTTTTTGTTTTTTATAGGCGAAACGGTAAGCGAAATAGGTATTTCGGTGCCGGTGCTGGTAAGCCGGATGGTTTCAAAGTGGTCAACCTTTTCGGCATTGCTTATTTTGTTAATAATAAGGGTTTCTTCCTGCAGGCGGTTTGGGGGTATCAGTATGCTGATATGTTTGCCTAATACTTCTGCCTCGGCGTAGCCAAACAATTTTTCGGCGCCTTTATTCCAACTGGTGATAATACCTTCCAGCGTTTTGCTAATAATAGCATCTTCCGATGATTCAATTATAGCAGCAAGCGCGGCTTCTTTGGTTTCATCAGCTTTGTATTCGGTAATATCTATGAGGGTATTGGTTGCGCCAATTAGTTTTCCATCACTGTAAATGGGTACAGGGTGGGGGAGTAAGTTCCGCCTGCTGCCATCCGGCCGTTCAATTATGATCTCTTCATTTTCTACAGCAACGCCACTGCTAAGCGTTTTTGCCATTGGGCAATCTGCAGTAGGCATGGGCCTGCCATCCACATGGTATGTTTTCCATAAACTGTACCAAAGGTCTTTTCCAATTTGCGGCTCACGGCCCCAAAGCTTTACTGCTGCGCTGTTATAAGATGTTATATAGCCATCAGCATCGCAATTGTAAACAGCAACGGGTAAATTATTTAATAGGTGGGCTGCGAATGAATTCTCATTTGCCGGTGCAGCAGTGCCGGGCAATGCAATTACATTACCGGCCGAAAAAATTTGAGACATAGTAATAATACGCTTATTCCCCAAAGTTGTTTTAATGTTGAAGTTTTAAAACAAATTTGGCGTATTACGTCTATTCCCGGCCGA